>JAYVYS010000142.1:0-4061 GCA_043784005.1 Isosphaeraceae bacterium | reverse complement strand
GTTCGCGGCGGCCCGACCGGAGTGTATTCTCCTGTGGCCGTCAGGTCTTCCCCGCGGATCGTCGCCGCATTCCGCGTGCGAGGCCGCGCCACCGCGTCGAGATTGGGCCACGCAGGCGCATCGGTCGCCGCGTCAAGGCGGGCAAGCCTCGCGTCGTCCGCTCGTAAGACCGAGACCGAAACACCCGCCATGTCCAGCGCGGAAAGAAACGTCCCGACATAGGCCCGTTCGACAAGAATCCCCTCGGATTCAAGCCTCGCGATCGCCCTTCGCGCCACCAAGGCCAGCTCCATCGCCGGAGTGCCGCCCAGGCCGTTGATCATCAGCACGACCCGATCCCCTTGCGTCAGGCGGATCTCGGCGGCGATCGGATCAAGGAGTTGATCCGTCATCTGGTCGGCGGTCCCGAGCGGGACTTTTCCGACTCCGGGCTCGCCATGAATTCCCAGCCCAAGCTCGACCTCCGTGTCCGAGAGCGAGAACCCCGGCTTGCTCGCTCCAGGCAATGTGCAAGGCGCGAGCGCCACGCCCATGGTGGCCACCGACACGGCGGTCGCTCGCGCTTCGGCGGCGACCCGGTCGAGATCCAACCCGGCGGCGGCGGCGGCACCCGCCACCTTGTGAACGAGGATGGTTCCCGCCAGACCGCGACGGCCGGCATGAAGCGCCTCCGCCGACGCCGCAAGCGCCACGTCGTCCGACACCACCACAACCTCGACGGGGATGCCTTCACCACGCGCCAGTTCGGCCGCGAGCCCAAAGTTGAGCCGGTCGCCGGTGTAGTTCTTGACGACGAGGAGCGCTCCGCGCGGACCGGCGACAGCGCGAATGGCGGCCAGCACCGCGTTCGGGGGGGGCGAGGTGAAGATGTCGCCCGCCACCGCCGCCGAGAGCATTCCCTGTCCGACATAACCCGCATGCGCCGGCTCGTGCCCCGACCCGCCCCCGGAGATCACCGCGACCTGACGATCGCGCGCCGTGACGGCATCGGCCCGTACCAGCACCGATCGACCCTGGAGCCTCGCCAGCCCCGGATAAATCGCGACGAGCCCCTCAAGCATCTCGGCGACCACGTCCTCCGGACGGTTGATCAGCTTCTTCATCGCTCGAACGCCTCCCTGTCGCCGTCGCCGTGTCGAGATTGTCCGCAGCCGACAACGCTACGCGACGCGATCTTATCCAGAACCCGTCCAAGGGGAAACAACGCGATACGCGATGACCGAAGGATTGCAAAGTCCGTCCTTCTTCCGGGGGGGATCATGTTGGACTTTGCAATCCTCCTCAACGCGATGACGCACGAATCGAACAAGTGGCATCGTCGGTCGGCGAAGCCGCGCTCATTGTGGGAAGGGGGATCCGTCAGTGTGAAGCGTCATCGTCGAGGGTTTCCCGACGGCGAAGGTCTCCAGACCATCTGGAGATTCTCGCCGATCAAAATCAATGTTTTTAATTAAGCTTGTTGACGGAATGGAAACGGTGTTCTAGGTTGTGAATAGTCGATGTCCCATGTCGTCCGGATGACCGCGATACCGGTCCGCTGGTGATCACGGAGGCGAGGCTCGAGGTTTTCCGGACCGGCTTGTTCCGAAGAACCACGACGCCTCGCGTCAGGGAGACGGGAAGGGCAGCGATCACGTCACGACACCAGGAGTCGACCCGCACATGAACGCGCACGCCAGTCGTCGCGAGGTGAATTCCCATTCACCTCTTCAAATCTATTTGCACGACATCAATGACACACCACTGCTTTCGGCTCAGGAAGAGCGCGAACTGGCGTCTCAGGTGGCGATCGGTGATCCAAGGGCCCGAGACCGCATGGTCAAGGCCAACCTCCGCCTGGTGGTCAATATCGCCCGCGGCTACCTGGGAAAAGGACTCTGCCTGGAGGACCTGATCGAAGAGGGAAACCTCGGTCTGATGCGAGCGGTGGAGGGATTCGACGGAGGCATGGACACCCGGTTCAGCACCTACGCGAGCTACTGGATCAAGCAGTCGATCCGCCGCGCCGTGATGAACAACGGCAAGGTCATCCGGCTTCCCGCGTACATGGTCAGTCTGCTCGCGAAGTGGAAGCGCGTGACCGCCGGCTTAACTGAGCGACTTGACCGCGCCCCCACGCCCGAAGAGGTGGGGAAGGCGTTGCGGTTGTCCAAGAAAAAGATCGGCATCGTCGCCAAGGCGATCCAGGTGAATAACCTGACACCCCATTCCGAACACGCCGACGAAGATGGCTTCGCCTTGGATGATGTCCTGACCGACGAGCGTTGCAAGGCCCCCGACGACCTCTTGATCGAAGCCGACGACCTCGAACGCATTTTCCATCGGTTAAACCAACTCGACGACCGCGAAGCCACCGTGATCCGAATGAGGTTCGGCCTCGAACCCTACGCTCCGATGACGCTCCGCGAGGTGGGCGAGAATCTCGGCCTCACTCGCGAACGAGTCCGCCAGTTGGAGAGCCAGGCGATCCTCAAGATGGTTGCCTGGCTATGCGAGACTGGCGACTCTATCGACAACTGATGGATGGATTGACCAGGATTGGAACTTCGCCGCCCACAGGACCTTCGGATGAGCCGAAAGGGGCGGCCTCGGAAGAGTTGACCGCACAACGTCGATAGAGTCGCGAGACCGACCCGGACTCTCCATTCATGGAGAAATCCGGGTCGATCTTTTTTTCGAACCCGCTGGCCGTTTGTGAGGGTCTCGCGGCAGGGAACAACCGCGCGGATAGCCGGAATCTCGTCGGGTCCGCCATTGCGGACCTTTTCGACGCAAATCGAATCAAGGTTCGCTATTGCGGACTCTACGAAATTCGGACTCACCCTCGCGCCGACATCCCAGGGCTCGGCTTGGCCCCGTGAACGCCTAGAGAATTTCGTCGCGATCGGGTGGAAACACAAATAATGTCGAGAGACCCTCGAATTACCTTTAGACGAGGAAGGGCGAACGGTCAAACCCGGCAAAAACCGACCTCCGATCGGACGCGACCCGATTGATTCTTGAGATGCACGCTCGCTAGTCAAGTCAAACAGGAGAATCTGAGATGGTTTGCAAAATGGCGAAGAAGGGGCTGGTTGGCATGGGGCTCGGGGCCGGGTTGCTCTACCTGGCGTTCGGTACCTCCGCCCCCAGCTATGTGAAGACCGCGTTTCACAAGGCGCGTCACTCGGTCAAGCACTCGGTCCCCATTCAGTTCGAGATCGACCGGGCGCGGGACGCGATCGCGGCGCTTGAGCCGGCGATCCTGAACAACCGTGAAGAGCTGGCGCGCGCCGAGGTCGACGTCGAGCACCTGAGCCGCGAAGTGGCGACGGTCAAAGAAAACCTTGGTAAGGAAAAGGGCAAGATGGTCGCCCTTCGTGATAGCATCGCGACCGGCGACATGAAGCTGGCCGCGCACGTCAGCTACACCTCGGACGACGTCAAGACCGAGCTCGCCAACAAGATGGACCACTTCCGCAACGTCCAGCGGATCTTGTCCGACAAGGAAGCGACCCTCAAGGCTCGTCAGCAGGCGGTCGACGCCGCCCGGGCCAAGCTCACCGACATGGCCAACCAGAAGCGTAAGCTCTCGACTCAGATCGAGTCGATCCAAGCCCGCCTTCAAGCCATCGAAGCGAAGCAGCAGACCAACGAATTCAACTTCGACGACAGCGAACTTTCCCGCGCCAAAGAAGCGGTGAACGAGTTGGAGAAGAGGCTTGAGGTCAAGGCCCGCGTCGCCGAGATGGAAGGCAACCTTTCCGGATCGATCCTCCCGGCCCTGGAACCCGGCCGTGACGTGGTCAAAGAATTCGACGCCGAGTTCGGCCACGAGACCCACAAGTCGGGTAACAAGAGCGGCGAAAAGAGCCTCTGAGTCAAGGTCAGAAACGTCCCGAGGGGTTCCGTCGGTCGGCATTTTGAATCGGCCGGCCGACGGAACTTCGGGACGAGCGTTTTGAGATCTCACAAGGGGTCCCTGAGATGAAAATCAAAGAACAACGTACCACTAGCCCAGGGAAGCGCCGAATTCGGATGATGTCGCCGGGCCGCGTGTAATCATGCCCATGCCCGTGCCC
>JAYVYS010000141.1:0-3287 GCA_043784005.1 Isosphaeraceae bacterium | reverse complement strand
ATAAGTCCCACGAGGAGTGGCGACGGCAGTTGGACCAGTCCGCATTACATCAGGATCGGGCGGAAGAGTCTTACGGGCGGTTTGCGAGCTTGATTTCGCGTTGGGAAGAGCTGACCGGCAGATTTGAGAAAGTACTGAAGAGGCTCGAACAAGGTGATCTCTAAATTCACGACGCCGACGAATAGTGACCTGACGGTGGAGGAACTTCCGTGCGCGACTTGACCCCGAGAGAGATCGTCGCCGAGCTTGACCGGGATATCGTCGGCCAGGCGGACGCCAAGCGTGCCGTGGCGGTCGCGCTTCGGAACCGTTGGCGGCGTCGCCAGCTTTCCGAAGAGATGCAGGCCCAGGTAACCCCCAAAAATATCCTCTTGATTGGACCCACGGGGGTCGGCAAAACTGAGATCGCGCGACGGCTCGCGAAACTGGTAGGCGCTCCGTTCGTGAAGGTCGAAGCAACCAAGTTCACCGAGGTGGGTTATTACGGCCGTGACGTAGAGAGTCTGGTGCGCGACCTCGTCGAAGCGGCGATCATGCTGGTCCGATCGGGTGAGCGAGAGCGGGTCGCCGAGCAAGCAAAGCTCGGCGTCGAACGTCGACTGCTCGATCTCTTGATTCCCGGTCCGACGGCGAACTGGAACCCCGCCGAAGGAGGTTCTGAGGCACAAGAAGCCGAGGAACGCCGCCAGCGCTCTCGCGACAAGATGAAGGCCCGACTTGAGGCCGGAAAGCTTGAGGATCGCGAGGTCGAGGTGACGCTACCGGGACGCGCGGGGGCACCGGTCTCGATCGTCGGCGCGGCGAATTTTGAACAGATGGAGATGGATCTTCAATCGATGTTTGAAAAGATCATACCAAAGTCATCGCAGAGTCGCCGGATGACCGTGAAGGAGGCCCGTCCAATCTTGCTTGCGCAAGAAACCGAGGCCTTGATTGACCTCGAAAAAGTGAATCAGGCTGCCGTGACGCTTGCCGAGGAATCGGGGATCGTCTTTCTTGATGAAGTGGACAAGATCACAAGTGATGAGGGCTCTTCGCGAGGCCCCGACGTCTCGCGTCAAGGTGTTCAGCGCGACCTGTTGCCGATCGTCGAGGGGACGACCGTAAACACGAAATACGGCCCGGTGCGGACCGATTTCGTCCTTTTCATCGCGGCGGGAGCGTTTCACCGAAGCAAGCCCTCGGACCTGATGCCCGAGCTTCAAGGCCGGTTTCCAATTCGCGTCGAGCTTCAGGACTTGACCCGCGACGATTTCGCGAGAATCCTGAAAGAGCCACGCGCCTCACTGGCGAAGCAGTACCAGGCGCTCTTGGGAACCGAGGGGATTGAGTTGATTTTGACCGATGACGCGATCGAAGCCATGGCTGACTTCGCGTTTCAAGTCAACCGGTCAACCCAGAACATCGGCGCGCGTCGATTGCACACGATACTGGAAAGAGTCGTCGAGGAATTGAGCTTTGATGCGTCTGACCGAACGGAGAAGCGGATCGTGATTGATGCACAGTACGTTCGCGAACGGCTGGAGGCGTTGGCGAACGACGAGGACCTGAGCCGATTTATCCTTTGATCTATTTTAGGGTCATCGAATGGACGAAACGCAAAGCGCACCACCGATCGTGAATGCGTACGAGGTCGAGGTCGACGGCATCAAGCGCCATCTCATCTGCTTTCTCGACCCCGGGGACGCACAAGAGAAGGGAATCGACATTGGTGCGATTGTCGGCGAGTTCAACCCGGATTCCGAGGGCGAGTTCGACGCATCCACATTCGCCTTAAACCCTGATTTCGTCAAGTCGTTAACCGATTACATGAATGATCAATCCACGACTCCCGCGCTCATTCTGGAGGCTAGGAAAAACGCCGGGGGCTGGCTCTACCTGCTCGACCCAAGGTTCGTTCCCGGCCCCGGAGAGGAACCTCCGGAAACCGAGGTGCTCGGTGCCTACGCGGTGGACGAGTTCGGAGCGATCGTCGACGACTCTTTTCTATACAACGAAAAGCACACCTGGTTCGACAAATCCCACGGCGTCTCGGGAGTGCTCGCGGACCGAAGGTTTTATGAATGGCTGCATGAAGATTGAATTATTGATTGTTAACGTCATTAACCGGTTGACAACACAAAACGCTACGATCGGGACGTCGCTTTACTCGCGGCCACCTGGCCCGCGAGCCAACCGGTGCTCCACGCGGCCTGGAAATTGTAGCCGCCGATCAGGCCATCGAGATCGAGCACTTCGCCCGCGAAAAATAAGCCGGGCTGACATTTGCTCTCCAGCGTGTTGGGCTCGACTTCGTCGAGAGTCACGCCTCCGCTGGTGACCTCGGCCTTGGCGAAGCCGAGCGTTCCGGTCACCTTGATGCGTAAATCTTTACAACGCGAGACGAGCTTTTTCCGTTCGTCGCGTGAGAGATCCGGCCCCGTTCGGCCTTCGGGAATGCCTGCCTCCCGCAACACCACTTCGGCCAGGCGATGAGGGATCTCCGAGGGGACCAGATTCAATGCGGTCTTGCGGCCCGACCGACTGATCTCCTGAATTTGGTGGTCGATCGCTTCGAGACGCGCACCAGGCAGAAGGTCGAGCGTCAGCACCGTATGATCGGGTCCATCGTATCGGGTCACTGCGCGGCTGATGTCGAGAATCGCCGGGCCGGTCAATCCGAAATGGGCGAATAGAAGCGCCTCGCGTCGCTCTAGCAATTTCTCGCCGTCGCCCGCGAGAATCGTCGCGGAGACGTCGGGCAGCGTCAAGCCTTTGAGCCCTTGAACCCAATCCGGTTCGACGCGAATCGGCACCAGCGCGGGCCGAGGCTCCACGATCGAATGCCCAAAGCTCGCGGCGATTGTATAGCCGTCTCCCACGGTTCCACAGCCTGGATAGGATCGACCGCCCACCGCCAAGATCACATGTTTCGCGAAGATTGTGCCATCGGGAAGGCCCACGCGAAAGGAATCGTCGAGCCTCTCGATGGCGTTGACGGGGGCGTTGCAGCGAAGTTTCGCTCCGGAGCGTTCGAGACGACGCAAGAGGGCGTCGAGCACGTCTTTGGCCCGATCCGAGGCGGGAAAGACCTTGCCGTTCGCCTCGATCTTGGTCGCCACTCCCTCAGACTCGAAGAGCGCGACCGAACTTTCGACGGTCAACGCGCGAAGCGCGGGGCCGAGAAATTTTCCCCCCGCTCCGAAGGCTTGCTGAATAGAGCGTGCTCCTTGCGCCTGGCTCGGGTCATAGGCGGGATCGATGGGACCAGTCACCCCGCGCAAGGAGCGCAAACCGCGAGCGTTTGT
>JAYVYS010000140.1:0-4626 GCA_043784005.1 Isosphaeraceae bacterium | reverse complement strand
CTCTTGGGACAGCTCGACGAACTCGACAAGCAACTGTCGTCCGAAGAGACACCACGCCAGATCGTCCACGTCTTGGGCACGGGCGTCATCGCGTATGCCGGCTACGTACTGATTAACAGCAGGGTCGGGTACATCCTGCTTAGCCTTTTAACCGCCAGGCCGATTTGGGGTCAGGTCGACCCGCTGGCTGTACTACTGGATTGGGAGAAGGATAAGAAACGAAAAGCAAAGTCTCCTGAAGACGAGGAGACATTGCAGTCCATGCTCCAAGAGAATCAGGAACGCGAACGAGCCGAGGAAAATAAGATCCATGATGCGCCTCAGCCTGGGGCTATCGAGCCTGATGGTCAGTCTACTGTTCGCCGCGCACGCGGTCGGGCTCTTACCAGACCGCGAAGCCGCCGAACTGAAAGGACGCCAGGCACTTTGTGAGAGCCTGGCGGTCGCCTGTTCGCTGGCTGCGGAGCGCGATGACGCCCCCATGATCCGAAACCTGATTCAGGCAGTCGGGCTCCGAAATCCCAGTATCCTCTCCGCGGCCGTACGGCGGCCCAACGGCGGCCTCCTCGTCACCGTGGGCGACCACCGGCGGCACTGGGGCGATACTCCGTTGACGAACTCCACGCCAACGCATATGAACGTACCTATAGCCCTCGGCGACAAGCCGTGGGGTTCGATCGAGGTCCGGTTCCGCCCTTTGATCCGTTTCAAATACCAGGGATTGATCGGAGGCTCGCTGGCTCCGCTGTTGATTTTCATCGCGTCGGCCGGGACCCTGTCATTCTTTTTCTACCTGAGTTCAGTGCTCCGGGCCTCCGGCAAAGAGAATTCCGGAGTGGTCCCCCATCGCGTTCGCGATACCCTGAACACGGTCATGGAAGGGGTTCTCCTCCTCGATAAGGATGAGCGGATCGCACTGGCCAACGACGCATTTGCGAAAACCGTCGGCGTACCCGCGGAAGCGCTGCGGGGGCGTCGGGCATCAGAACTCTGCTACGCGCGGGCGGAACTTCAGGGCAAAGGCGACGCCTTCCCCTGGTCGCGCGCGATCGCTGAAGGGGTTCCTCAGCGCGGGTCGCTCCTGCGGCTGCGATTCGGACATGAGGCCGCTCGCAACGTCTCCGTCAACTCGACGTCGATCCTCGGCGACGACGGCGTCTGCCGGGGCGCACTCGCCACATTTGACGACCTGACTCCGGTCGAGGATCGCAACGCCAAGCTCCATCGGTTGCTCAAGCAACTGAAGCTCGCGCAGAAGCGGACCCGCCGGCAGAAGGTCCAGCTTTTCAAGGCCAAGGCCGAGGCCGAGGCCTCCAACAGTGCCAAATCGGAGTTCCTCGCCAACGTCAGTCACGAGATCCGCACTCCGATGAACTCGATCCTTGGCATGACCGAGGCCACGCTCGACATGGAGCCCAGCCCTGGGCAGCGCGAGTGCCTCGAGATCGTCAAGACTTCGGCCGATTCACTGCTGTCGATCATCAACGACATCCTCGACCTTGGAAAAATCGAGGCCGGGAAGTTCGAGCTAGACCCCGCGCCGTTTCAGGTCGTCGACATCATCGGCGGCGCTCTAAAGACTTTGGCGCTCCGCGCCCACCAGAAGGGGCTTGAACTCGTTCTCGATCTCGACCCCGACGTTCCCATAGGGCTGATCGGCGACGACGTGAGACTTCGCCAGATCCTCATCAACCTGGCCGGAAACGCGATCAAGTTCACTGAGGCCGGCGAGGTCGTGATCGCCGTCCGACCCGAGGCCCATGACGGGCCCGAACCGTTGCTCCACTTCACAGTCTCTGACACTGGGGTCGGCATCGCCCCGGACAAACTCCGTTCGATCTTCGATCCGTTCACGCAGGGCGACAATTCCATTACCCGAAGGTTCGGCGGCACTGGGTTGGGGCTGACGATCAGCGCCCGCCTCGTTGCCATGATGGGGGGACGGATCTGGGTCGAAAGCGAGGCCGGGCGCGGCAGTCTTTTCCATTTCACGGCCAAATTCAAGAGAGACATTTCCAACGTACCGGCCCGCAAGTCGGACGGACTGGAGTCCATCTTCAATAACCTCCCAATCCTTCTCGTCGACGACAACCGAAGCGCCCGCGAGGTCGTAACGCGAGTACTCCGTCAGATGGGTTTGAAGCCGACAACCGTTGACGGCGCGGCACCGGCGCGGGACGAGCTTCGCCGCGCCGCGGCCGCCGGCTCCTCCTATCCGCTCGTGATGATCGACGCCGTGATGCCCGACACCGACGGCTTCGCCCTCGCCCGCCAGATCGCTGACGAGGCTGTCTTGGCCGGCCCGATCATTTTCATGCTGCCATCGGCTAACCTCAGCGATGACCTTATGCGGATTCGGGGTATGGACAACGCGTTCTATTTGGCCAAGCCCGTCCTGCCCTCCGAGCTCCGGAAAGTGCTCGCGACGGCTGTCGGGCACGATCCCGCCGCGAGTGACGTGGATGCTGGCCTCGAGAAGGGCGGTGCGGGCCTGTCGACCTCCGTGGAAAGACCGACGCGATTGCACACATTGCTCGTCGACGACAACGCGTTCAATCAGAAAGTCGGGGTCCAAAAGCTCACGAAAATGGGCCACAAGGTCACTGTCGTCTCGGGCGGGATGGAGGCGCTCGCCGCCATGGAGGCCGCCCGGTTCGACATTGTCTTCATGGACCTCCACATGCGCGACATTGACGGCCTGGAAGCCACCAGGCGGATCCGCCAGCGCGAGGCCGGGACCGGCGTACACACTCCGGTGATCGCAATGACCGCGAGGGCGATGAAGGAAGACCGCGACCTCTGCTTGGCCTCCGGAATGGACGACTTCGTGAGCAAGCCGATTCGCGACGCCGACCTTCTCCGCGCGATTCAGGCGGTGGCGCCTCGATCGTCCTGCGTCGTGCCAATCGAGCCTCCACGGAACGCCGCGCCACCTTCGCGCGACACCACGAGGTGGCTCGAACGGGTCGGCGGAAACGCAAAACTTCTCGCCGAGTTGGTGACGTCGTTCCGCGCTGATTGTCCGTTGCTCCTTGCGGAGATCGACGATTCGATCCTGAAGAACGACCCGGGAACCCTTTGCAGGGCGGCCCACACATTGAAGAGCATGCTCCTCTTTTTCGAAGCGACCACGGCGTCGGAGGCCGCGATCAGACTCGAAACGATGGGCCGAAACTCGGACGTCTCCGGTTCACCGGAGACTTTCGCCAAGCTGTCGGTTGAAGTCGAGGGGCTTCTCAGCGAACTCGCTAGCCTCACCGGAGCGGATCTTCCATGAAAATCCTCGTCGCCGAAGACAACACCTTTTATCGACACATGCTCGTGAGCACCCTCAACGAATGGGGCTATGAGACGGTCGCCACGGTCGACGGCGAGGAAGCATGGCAGAAGCTCACGGGACCGGACGCCCCCCACCTGGCGATCCTCGACTGGATGATGCCGAAGATGGACGGACTGGAGGTCTGCCGGAAGGTCCGGGCCTTGCACAACCCGGAACCGACCTATGTGATCATTCTCACGGCCAAGGAAGGTAAGGAAAACATCGTCACCGCACTGGAAGGCGGGGCCGACGACTACTTGACGAAACCGTTCGACCGGGGGGAATTGCGCGCCCGCCTTCAGGTCGGCCTCCGGATCGTGGGTTTGCAGACGAGCCAGGCGGTCGTGTTCGCCTTCGCCCGAGCCGTCGAGGCGAAGAGCCCCTACACTCAGGGGCACGCCGAGCGGGTCACAGGCTACGCACTGGCACTCGCCGAGCGGATCGGGCTCGACGCCCGCGAGAAGGAAATCCTCAGGCAGGGGGGCTTGCTCCACGACGTCGGCAAGATCTGTGTTCCAGACACGATTCTCGACAAGCCCGGTCGTCTGACGTCGGAAGAGGTCACGATCATCCAGCGGCACCCCGCGCAAGGGGTCAAGATCGTTGAACCACTCGCATCAATGACCGAAGTCATCCCGCTCATCCGCTGGCATCACGAGAGGTGCGACGGTTGCGGATACCCCGACGGACTACGCGGCGGTGAAATTCCTTTCCTCGTGCGCATGCTATCCGTGGCCGACGTGTACGACGCGCTGTCGAGCAAGCGGCCCTACCGGGATGCGATTCCGCACCAGGAATGCCTCCAGCTTTTATCTGAGAACGCCTCGAATGGCGGGCTAAATCCGGACCTCGTTCATTTGTTTTGCGAATCGTACCAATTCCCGAGAGTCGGGCGAGACCCTCGGGAAGCGGAGATCCTGGCTCCTTGTCCGAAGATTGAAGTCGAATTCGAAAATTCAAAACTTACATGATAATCGATTAATGATTCTGCGTTATTCAGAATCTAATGCCTGGCCGCGGAGACTTTGTTTGAGCGTCGACTCTCCTCGCTGGCAACGGACCGTGAACGAATCAGGCTCGCGATCCTGATAGTTCAGACTCGGATTTCTTGGTTTCTCCCTTCCGGAGTAGAAACGAATCGATAGTATGGGCAACGTTCACCGGTCTTAGAACTGATGTCTTACGCTCAGATTGAGGGCAACTCGACGTAAGACCACGGGATCACCCTCCAGTAGGTCTCAAGACGCCCTTTCTCGACTGCGTGTTCCGCCAGGGAAGGTGCATCGCATCGACGAATCTATCGTGCT
>JAYVYS010000139.1:0-7918 GCA_043784005.1 Isosphaeraceae bacterium | reverse complement strand
TTGATGCCCTGAGTTCGTTCGCGCCGTGGTTCGAGTTCGTTCGCGCCGTGGTTCGAGTTCGTTCGAGTACGAGGTTAAGAGAAAGGATTGAGAGCGCAGTCCCAACCAAATCCGCCCATTTTTCCAATTGGAGCACCGAGACGAGAGAATCGCAAACAGCAGACTAGTGCCCGGCCAATGCTAAATATACGGGTGTTTTAGGGTCCGCTATTGCGGACCATCTCGACTTAACTCAATACATGGCAAGCAATAGCAGACCCTACAAAATTCGGACACGAACCCGTCTTTTTAGCGTTGGCGCTTCACTAGCCCACGCCAGGAATCGATTCGCTGGAGTTGGTCGTCGTCATCCGAACAATCTCGTCAGCGGCATCAATCGGCCTGATCCTGACCGCGACGGATTCGTTGAGGCGTGTTTCCAGGCTGAGCCCCACGACGTCGGGCTGAATCGGCAGTTCCCGGTGTCCCCGGTCGACCATGACCGCCAGCCGAACATGCGCGGGACGGCCGAGGTCGCAGATGGCGTTGAGGGCGGCGCGTACGGTTCGCCCGCTGAACAGAACATCATCCACCAACACGATCTCCACGCCATCGACGTCGAATGAGATATCCGTTCCACGCAGAACAGGCCAACGTTCTCCCTTGTCCAGGTCGTCACGGTAGAGAGTGATCTCGACCGCCCCGACGGGAATCGAAACACCGACGATCCTCTCCAGTGCCTCGGCCAGACGGATGGCCAGCGGGAATCCTCGTGTGCGAATCCCCACAAGCCTTAAAGGAACATCGGTGCGTCGCCCCTTGGCAATCCGGCTCGCCATGTCTGCGATCAGCGTCGCCACGCCCTCGGAATCGCAGAGTCTGGTTTCGGGATGGCTCATTGAGGTGTCATACCCGGTAATCGATCGTGAGGAGCGTCCCGAGATTCAGGGCGGGAGACCCAGGGGATGGCCCGAATCGTATCAACGGGACGCCTGGGATTCAAGCAACTGAAGAACGTGAGGTCGGGTCATCGCCTTGTTTCGACCTGGGAAACACGAGATCAGGCTTGATGGGTGCCTCGGCTTCGTACACGACCCCCTGCCTTGCAGCCTCGAGGAAACGTACGGATTCGTGTACGAACCCGTCGCACTCTGTGATATATCTTCTCTATTGTGAAACAGCGTAAGGCCCTGCGTCGAGAAGTTCACCCCTCCCGTCTTTCCGAACCGTCGGCATTCGCTTAGGATACGCTGACATGATTCGTGAGTTGGACGGTCGGAGGCTTTCCGCGCGATGAAGATTTATCTGGCGAATCCCCGAGGCTTTTGCGCGGGGGTCAATATGGCGATCGAATGCCTGGAGAAGGCCCTCGAATTCTTCGGCCCTCCGCTCTATGTTTATCACGAGATCGTTCATAACAAGTATGTCGTGGAGCGCTTCCTTCGTCGCGGGACCGTGTTTGTGGAGTCTCTTGATGAGGTTCCCGAAGGTGCCCCCCTTCTCTACAGCGCTCACGGCGTTTCTCCCCAGATTCGCCGACAAGCGAAAGAGCGAAAACTCATCGCGATCGATGCCACTTGCCCACTCGTTACGAAGGTCCATCTGGAAGCCGTCAAGTACGCCAAAGAAGGCTACACGATCGTCTTGATCGGTCATGAGGGCCATGATGAAGTGGTCGGCACGATGGGTGAAGCGCCCGAGCGCATGATGCTGGTTGAGACGGCCGAGGATGTGGAACGATTGGAAGTTCCCGATCCTTCCCGCATCGCCTATCTTACCCAGACCACCTTAAGTGTTGACGATGCCAATATCGTGATTGCGGCGCTCCGCGAGAAGTTCCCTCTGATCGCGAATCCGCCTAAGGACGACATCTGTTACGCGACCCAGAACCGCCAAGAGGCCGTGAGGGAGCTCGCGCCTCGGGCGGACGTCGTCCTGGTCCTCGGGAGCCAGAACAGCTCGAACAGCAAGCGATTGGCCGAGATCGCGGCATCGCTTGGCACGCACTCGCACTTGATCGACGGTGTTTCCGAGATCCAGGCGTCATGGTTTGAAGGCGCCGAGACCGTGCTCATCACCGCGGGCGCGAGTGCTCCGGAAGATGTCGTGCAGGACGTGATCGAGTTTCTCGAAAAGGAATTCGGGGCGACGATTCAAGAGGAATTCGTCCGGGAAGAGAATGTCCATTTCCCCTTGCCGAAGTCGCTTCGCGAGCTGTTTCCCGCGACTGCGGGGGTGGAGGTCTACGAGGGTTGAGCCGACCAGAGGTCCTTCAAAAACGATCGTCGGGAACCGATCCGAAGCCGTGTTCGGAGGCGGATCGAAACGGATCGTTGGCTCGATCTTCTTGCTCCATTTCGCGAAGCACGAGCGTACACTTTCGCGTCGCCGCCATCGTGAGCGCGGTGACATGAAGCAAGACGACCGTCCAGATCAGGCTAGATGCGACGTAAAGGAGGATCGCTTCCTCTCTCACTCCCGGACGAAGCAGCAACGGCCACCCCGCTTGCCAGTCGGTCCTGATAAAAAAGTGGAGCATCCAGACCGTCGCGCCGCTGGCTGCGAGTGTACGTGTGGTCCGGCCCGTTTCGACCGCCTGCTGGATTCCAAGGTGGATCAGCACCTCACTCGCGAGTCCCGCCGCCATCGCCAGTTCGGCCCATCCGAGCGCATGACCGAGGCCCTCGCGGAACCAATCGTGGCCAATCACCCCGGTCTTGAGTCCGAGTTCGCCACCATGTTCGATCAACCAGAGAACCGTGTCCACCATCCCCATGACGACCAGCAGGCCTGTTGTTCGTTGCCAGGCTCGGGTCTTCCAGCAATTCAGAAGTAGATACCATCCAATCAAGCATCCAAAAACAATGGGCGTATCGGCCCAGTGCCAGACTGCGGAATCTCTCAAACGGGCGAGCCAGTGTCGGCCTTGGAAAAACATCGGTAGCGTCAAGAGCCTCATCACGCTCGCGATGAGGAGTGCCATGGAAAGGAATCCGAAGCCTATCTGGCAATGCCGATAAGTTTTTCGTTCCTGATCTCGATCGAGTTCCATGAGGCGGGCTCGTGAGGTTTGGGACGGGGATCTCGCCGGGAATGACGCGACGCCGAACATGGGGTCAAAGAGAATTCTAAGTATAACCGGACATTCCGCCAAGCGGGCGGTTCTCCGGCGACTCTGATCCATCGTCACTCTGAGGATCGATCCGCGCTGGCCAAACGATCTTCATCTTGAATCACCAGAGCGATGCATCCCCAGCGCTCTTGGAGACGGACATTGGAATCGACGCTGAGGACCAGTTGATTTCTGTCGGGAAGATCGTTACCCAGAAAAAGGCGTTCGATCGGTGCCTCAGGGTTGGTTCGAGCGAGTTCTTGTCGGTTGATCGTGATTGATTTTAGACCTGGAACCGATTCAAGTTGGAGCCAGAGCGTCTGGCCCGGGTTGGCCAACGGGGGCCGTTGGAAGAATCTCGAAAAGACCAGGTTTCCAGGACGTCCAGGAAAACTCGTGAGGGGAAGTGTGAGCTTCGTCGGTCGGTCTTCGGTTTCGCGACCGAGAAGCGTCCATCCGCCCCGCAGACGGATCATGTGTTCGGTCAAGTCGGGGCTCCCGAGTTTGGCGCGTTCTTACCGCTTTCGGCGGCGTTTTCTATTGGTATGGTCAGGAACGAACGAAGAAAGTATAGTCAGGAACTTCCGAGCGGATTCCTTGGGGTATCCGGGGTATCGGCCCGAGCGTCGCCAACGCGTGGCTTGGACCATGACGACGCCGCTTGAATCGCAGTAGTACATCCTGCCTTTTTTTCGGCTTCGAGCGGGTCGCGAAATCAGAACCGCCTTTTCGCCTGTCTGTTTTGAAGGTGAAAAGCGGACCCCGATGGTGGTGGTCCTCTTGGCGTTTTGGATGGGAACCGGATCGAAGATCGTCGCGGATCGCTAATGAGCAACGGCCACGTCCACGTCAAGCCCCGGACCCGATCTCTGACCGGCGTGCAGATCCTCGGGACGGGGAGTTATCTCCCCGACAACGTCGTCACCAATCAAGATTTGCTTGAGTCGCACGGATTCGATCCCGAGTGGATCGTGAATCGCACGGGGATTTACGAACGTCGATTCGCCCTTCCGCATGAGGCGACGAGCGACCTGTGCGCCCATGCCGCGACGCGCTGCTTGGAAGCCGCGGGTTGTGACGCTTCCGAGATCGACCTTCTGGTCGTCGGAACCTTTACGCCGGATATGTGCTTCCCTTCGACGGCGAATCTCGTTCAAGACCGGCTCAAACTGAATTGCCCGGCCTTCGATGTTCAGGCGGCCTGTGCCGGGTTCGTCTTCGCGCTGGCGACGGCCGCGCAGTTTGTCGCGGCGGGGACCAGTCAACGGGCGCTGGTGATCGGTGGCGATTGCAATAGCCGCGTTATCAATCCGGGCGACCAAAAGAGTTTTCCGCTCTTCGGCGATGGTGCTGGAGCGGTGTTGCTCGCGCCTGGATCCAAAGAACAGGGTCTGGTGGCCTATCAGCTCGGTTCCGACGGCTCGGGGGGAGACCTCCTCAGTCGTCCCGCTTGTGGAAGCCGCATTCCTCCCACTCCAGAGGCCCTTGCGAATGGGCTTCATTATTTGACAATGGATGGTCGCGCGGTCTTCAAGTGGGCTGTCCGGATCTTGACCGACTCTACGCTGGACGTGCTTGCCCGGGCGGAAAGCCGGGTCTCAGAGATTCGCTGGTTTGTCCCTCATCAAGCGAACGTCCGAATCATTCACGCCGCCAGCGACGTCCTTGGATTTCCGCGTGACGCTGTCTTCAAAAACCTGGAAAAGTACGGAAACACGTCGGCGGGTTCGATTCCCATCGCGCTGGATGAGATGTGCCAGGCGGGATCGATCGACCGTGGCGACCTTCTATTGACTTCAGGCTTCGGAGCCGGTTTGAACTGGGGAACCGCACTCTGGCGTTGGTGATCGGGAAACGTCCGTGGACTCATTTCAAAAAGAAACCGCCCTCAATGAATCGAGGGCGGTTCGCATTGGCGATTGGTCGGAGTTAGGCTCAGACAAGCTGGCCATTCACGCGAGTCGGGGCGTTCGGCGGGGGAAAGTAGCCGACTTTCTTTCGGGCGTAATATCCCGCGCCGACGTTCGTCAGCGGAGTGATCGCACCGGTAGTGATCGTCGTTCCGAATGTGCCGCCCTTCAGAGTACCAGGACCGCGAACGCTACGCGGCGAGGCGTAATTGTGCGACGCCGGCCGGTAAGTGGCGGAGGTCACGGCGTTGATCTGATCGCCGTTCTGATGGTAAGGCGCGATCTTGCTCTTGGCCCGCGTTCCTTCCAGTCCCGCGGCGAACGAGTTGTAGTGGAAGCCCGATTTGATCTCGCTGTTCTGGTTCGATCCCACGATGACCGTGTGGCCGATATTGCCTGAAGAGGTGATCAAGGCGTTGCTGGTGGCGTTCCCCGCGCGAGGGATGAACGCCGTGCTTCCCTGGGTGTAAAGCTGGACGAAGTCGGGGTTGATCGGCACCTGATTGACGGTGTTTGCAGGAAGAATCCGGAGCGATCCGATTTGCTTCGCCGTCACCTGACCACCCACGTAACCCGCCCCTGCGTAGCTCGTCTGGTCGGTGGGTATGCCGTACTGCGTCGCGGGAACCTGTGGTCCGGCGGCGGTCGTGCCCACGAAGAGGTTCGTCGGGTTGCTGATCCCCTTGTCGAACTTCAGAGAACCGATGTTGCCGTTGACGTCGAGTCCCACCGCGTCGGTCGGACCGTGGAAATGGGCCGACTTGAGCTTCGAGAGTCCCGTGAAACCGTTCTGGAACGGGACCGAGCTTCGCGAAGCCGTGAAGTTCGTCGCGGCACCCGCGACGTTGAGATTGCCGATCCCGATCGCCTGCACGGAGGTGCGTCCGGTCGTTCCCACGGTGGGAAACTGGAACTGGTTGGCCGGGTTCACCAGGACCGCCGTGGTCGACAGGAAGTTCAAGCTCTTGATCTGCCCGTTCACGATGATATTTACCGTGGGACTGGTCTGCGGCACGTTCGCCGGGACCGTGGTCGCCGTGCTGTCGAAGACCGTGTTGAAGATACTGTTCAACGTGATCTTCGGCTGGACCGTCAGAGGAGTCGACGAGTCTCCAATCACGATATTGACCGGAGCATCGGATGTTGACGTGTCGATGGGGGCGGAGATGCTGTTGAACTTGAGGTTCCGGACTCCACCGGTCAGGTAGATCCCCGTATTCAAGTTATTGGGTCCCGAGGCGGGCGTGACCGTCTGCGCGAGATTGAAGCCGTTGAGGATGATCGAGTTCACACCCTGGGTGGCAATCAAGCGGTTGAAGGCGAGCGTGCCGTTGGGGTTCAAGACCCGAGCCGAGCCGACGACGGTTCCCGTCACATAGGTTTTGTTGATGTCGGTGTTGATAAGCTGGATGGTGTCGATGTTATCGTCGAGGCTGCCATCGTTTGGGGTGGTGTCGGTGACGATCACCGTGCCTGGACCATGAACCGTGATGGTCCACTCGTCCCCCTGTCGGTCCTTACCCGAGAGGATTTTCCCCTCGTTGATCAAGTTGGAGTTCTGGACGCTCGGGTTATGCGCGAGCGATTTTTGGACGGAATAATATCCCGGATTACCAGTGATCGGGTTATACACGGCGAGGTCGCTCGTGTTAAACATTCCGTAAACGCTGCCGATCCCCGTGGGATGAGTCGTCAGCAATTCCCGTCGCTCCAAGGTCTCGAGGCCCGAGCCCAGACTGTTCCGGGCCGGGGCGGGCCGGTCAGGCCGTCGCCGTTTGAACCGCATGGAAGACTCCGTTCCCAGGCAACTCGCGAGACGGCCGGCCGCTCGACCGGGTGACAACCCCGCCGCGCACCGCCCCCCAGAGCCGCCGTCCCTGTTTGGATGGCCGTCCGGCTGGTCATAGTCTCGGCAGCGCCTTGCAAGATTCCTCAACGGCCCCCTCAAGAGGCGATGTTGGAACCCACTCGCGGCGCGGCGAGATTCATTACGAATCCATCTTCGGCCAGTCTCGCCGCGATTCTTCAGACGCCCTGGTAAGGAGGGAAGATCGGGCTGTCGAGGGAATCAAGGGTAACGAGGGAAAGGATTATCCCGGAGGAAGGGCGCGAAGCCGTTCCAGGGCCCCAGCCTCGTCGTCTGAGAAGGTAAAGTATTGGGTCAGGCGGGTGATCCGGAGCAAATCCTGAACAATCGGCTGAACGCCGAACAGAACGAGTTTGCCGTTGATTCCTTCGAGGCGGCGCTTCATGCCGACAAGGATGGCGACTCCCGAACTCGACAGGAAGTCAACCCGACGCAGGTCGAGCGCCACTCTCGGAGCTTCAAAGCCTTCGATGGTCTGATACAGCGAATCACGAAAGGCATTCGAGCGAAAGTCGTTGAGGGCGGGGGGCTCATCAATGCTGATCACATAAGCGTCGGAAAGGTCGCGTAAGGAAAACGTCATGACGACAATCGCTCCTAACGCATCCGCCAGGTTTTGAACGGAGAGGAGTGCCGTGCTGAGCACCACCCCGGGACGTTCCAGAACGGTCGCCGACCAGGAGGCCGGGGATCATGGGTTATAATGGAAAACGAAGTTTACCATTCACGTCGTCCACGCACTGAGGTTAACTCAACAGCGGTGTCACTGTCGACTCTCTTCTCTCGAAATCCACCGACTGCTCGACCTTGGAGTCTTCCCTCATGTCACCCATTCGCCGACAATTTTTGACCGGCTTGGTTATCAGCCTTGGACTTACCCTTCCGTCGGGATGTGAGGGCGTACAAAAACGGCCGTTACTCTTCCCGAATCGAGCCGGCAAAGTCACCAAGTCGGGAGTGATTGGCAGTCCGAAGGTCGAACTTCGTCCCCCTTCGCTCGACCTCCCCGCGGAACCCGCCCCGGCGCTTTCTCCATTGAACGCCCCGATC
>JAYVYS010000138.1:0-4660 GCA_043784005.1 Isosphaeraceae bacterium | reverse complement strand
TGATCCGCTGGATCGACGCCAAACGGAGAGCCGTGGGCGGTCCCGTCGAAACCCATGTGCAACGGGTCGCGCGGTTTTACGAGATTCGCCGCTGTCATGAGCGCCTTCGAGAGTTTGTCGTCGATCAGCTCGAATGCGTCGAACATGAGCGCGTGGCCTTGATCCGAGCGGAGGAGCGGGAGAAGGTGGCAAGGAGTCGTGAGTATTCGCTGGTTCTCCACTCTCTCCAACACCTCCGAGAGGCATTTGATCGGGCTCTCCCGGGTCGATAAGGCTCCGGCCGACGAAACTTCTTGGCAAATCTGTTGAAAAATTCGCCGGGCTGTCGCGGAAGTTGAACCGATCCTGTACCGTGCTTCATACAATGAGATGGGAACGCGATAAAGAGAGCGACCGGCAAGGGCTTCCGCCCTCGTGTGTAGCCGGTCGGGGATTGAGCCGACGAACAGATCGTTGTCGACGCCCTTTACTTTCAGCGCACGACTCTCAGGGAGAGGTTTCCTAGGTGTCTGTCCCGATGAAAGCGCCCGCGCAGCAGCCTCACCGGCTTCCGATTCGTCGTGGCTCGGTCGAATTCGGTCCCGGGACCGAGGCCGATCACGAGGCCGTCTACCAGACATTGCTGCACGTTTTCCACGGCCCCGACCGTGAGTCGTTCCTCGGTGCTCTGAACGACCCTGCCTATCGACCTGAGCAGCGCTTGCTTGCCAAGGTCGATGGACGGGTCGTCAGCCACCTGCACCTGACGGCGCGGGAGATCCGATATGGCTCGGTCCGCCTCAATCTCAATGGCATCATGTGGGTCGGCACGCTTCCTGAGTATCGCGGCCTTGGATTTGCGCAAAATCTTTTAAAATTGGCAAATGACAGCGCCCGGGCGTCAGGAGTGGTTCTTCAAACGCTTACGACAGGGATGCCTCAATTCTATAAGCCGCTGGGCTGGGGTGTTTGTGGGCGACATACCTTCGGGCAGACCCTCAGCCGCAACCTTTCCGCCGTAACCGACGGTGTGATTGATGGTCGTGGTGGCTTCTGGCACGTCCGACCCTGGCGGCAGGTCGAGCTTAATGACCTCATGTCCCTTTACGACATGCAATTCGCCGGCACCAACGGCAGCGTCATCCGGTCCGAGAGTTACTGGCGATGGATCATCGGTCGCAAATACGCTCATGTGATCTGGGTCGCCTGCCAGGGCGAGGCCGTGCGAGGCTATGCCTTCGTGAAGGATCATAAGATCCTCGAAATCGCGACCCATCCCTCTCACCCGCAAGCACTGCGCGCCTTGCTCGGCAGGGTTCGGGCCGAGGCGCTTGAGCGCGCCTATCCCGAGGTGATCGTGCATGCACCCTCCGATCATCCCGTGCTGGAAGCCTTCAAATTGGTCTCGGGCAAGACGATCGACCAAGACGAATTCGAAGGCTCAAGTTCCATGGCTCACATCCCCGATGTGGAACGGTTCCTGAAGGCTATCCTGCCTGAATTATCAAAGAGAGCCGTCGAAGCGGGAGTGACCCTCCCTGTGGAACTTGGGCTCACGGTTGATGAGCATCGTTGGCTCCTTCACGTGGAGTCTTCGGCTTCACGATCACGGGTCGAGCCCGACAAGCTCAGCCGTCGCCACCTGACACTGACGCCTGGGGCTTTTGTCAGGCTCGCGATGGGTCATAACGGCGTTGATGCCGCGGCAACTGAAGAAGGATTTGACGCCTCGACCTCGACCGCGTTGGATGCGGCCCGCGTCCTTTTCCCACGACGACCCATCTGGCGTAGCCCGCTTGACAGCGCGACGGCCTGAGATGTTGAAGCCGGTTCCGTCCTTCTTAAGTCCTCAACGACTGACCCTCGCATCCCGCGCGTACTATCGCCGGAAATTCTTATTGACCGTGGCCGTGAGCAGCAGGACGGAAACCCCTGCGTAGGCGGCCAGGATCACGAATCCCGTCGTTACTTTGTTGGTATCGAGCTGATCGAGAGGAGAACTGATCATCTCACCCGTCGCGTCGGGATTTTCGCTCGATTCGTTGACTCGCACCACGCGGACATCTTGATTGGCGTTGTAGACCGGCATCGCTACAAGGGCGATCAGATCGATGACTGCACCGAGGGTTAAAGCGATCAGCAAGAGCTTGATCGACTTGCGCCTTAGGAACTGAACCGAAGCATAGGCACCGAAAAACGCAATGGGGACGAAGTAAAGCGCCCCAGGGACTTCACCAGACGACAATATCAGCGCGAAAATCGCCAACGCAGTGCTCAACGCGAGGCAAAGTCCTCCGACCACGCCGATCAGGATTGGAACGCCTGGAGGCGTGGGAGGGAGTGGCGGCGCGAGGTCGTCCATCAGGTCGACCCGCATATTCGTATCGAGATCGAGACCGCAACGCTGACAGATCGACATGCCGATGGGAACAACCCCCCCGCATGTCGGGCAACGCCTGGCCTGGGCTCGACCCTCCGCGCCTGTCAGACGCTTTCTAGGCTTGGGGTCGTCCTTGAACAACGAATTCACGTCCGCGGCGTCCCGAAAATCCGAACTTGGGTCTGCGTTCGACTTCGACTTCGACGATGTGATATCGGCCTCGGTCATCATCGGCAGGGTAAACGTATCCCTTAGATCGCCCGGCGAATTCGGCAGCGCTGGAAGATCGCCATGGCTCGCCGCTCGTCGGCTGAGCTCGAGCGTCGAGGCGCGCTCGGACTCGGCCAGGTCGTGAGTATGAACTTTTCCCTGAGACGCGGAGGGTTGCGTCGCAGCCTCGGTGGCTTGAAACTTGATGCCGCACTTTGGACACTTTAGACGCCGACCCAACGCTTGGGGAGGGAGGTTGAGTGCCACGCCGCAGCTCGTACATTTGATGGTGCCAGGCATGCTCGAGGGACCGTGAGTCGAAGAGGGGGTAAGGTCGTCCGCCCGGTCTCTAATGATCAAGAAAACGTCGTTGCAATCGGTTTCTTAGAGAATCCGTGACACGAAGCTTTGAACGTGCGAACTATCGTACCCTTGCAGGACAAGGAGAACATCCCAAAAAAGCGACAATCTGCGTGAACGGCTTCCGAAATTCACACCGTTACCAGTTGGAAAACTACCACGAGAATTCAATCGGTGAGTTTCGGATCATGATTCGAGGACGGAGTGGATGAAATCTCCGGATTCCACAATCCGCTTCGTGGCTTCATGGCGATAGTTAAACAACTTCTCCAATTTCGCTTTTAGGAACGCTCCACCGAGGAAGCGACCTAAGACGCCGAGCGGAGGATCATAATCAACCTCGTCACGAAGGAGAGTCCCGCCGTGGCCGTCATCGAGAAACCAATGTCGATGATACCATTGCGCGAACGGTCCCGAGACCTGCCGGTCCGCGAACATCCGACCTTTGTCATACTCCATGTGTTCCGCAACCCATCGTAAAGGCAGGGGACCGAGCCTCGTTTCGAGGACGACACGACTACCCGGTTGGAGCGATCCACCGCCTTCGATCAGTCGAACTGCCTCCCAAGGAGGTGTCAGGCGTTTAAGGGCTCCAGCACTTTCGTGGAAGGCGAATACCCGCTCGGGGTTCGCGGCAATGCGACTCTCTTTAACAAACCGCATCAGATTAAGTCCTGAGATTATTTCCTGTGAATCGGCCTGTCACGTTTCGTCGGGCGAAATGAACGTTAGAATTGTAGACGGTTATTATTCTCCTGGCCGCGAGATTCCGTGCATGCCTGCATTTCGTTGTACGCTCGTAAGGACCAGACTGTTCGCTTGGGAACTGAGTCACGTCGACCTCTCCCGCTTTGGGGATTTTATCGATGGCTTTCACCGGATTTTTCTGCTGACGCGCCCACGTGCTTGACCTCCGCATTGGCCCCCGATACCTTGGCAACTGGTTATTCGAGGAAATCCGCCAGATATCGACCGATCCGGACCGTTGAAATTGCCATGTTGGTGCTCTGTGCCCTCCCCCTTCTGGTTCCGTCGATCGAAATCGAACGTTCTCCCGAATCCTGAGTCGGCCGCGCTGAGGCGCGACACCTCTCTCTTTTCTTGACGTGCCGCGCGGCGCCAAATCGGTTTCCCATCCTCTTCCTTCCGGAGAGTCTACAGATGACAGAAAAACAAGCGGTGTCTCGCCGCGGTTTCCTTGGGACCGCAGGTGCAGCGACAGGAGCCGTGGTTGCTTCGGGCGTTTTCCCCCATCCGGCCGTTGGCAGCGTCAAAGGAGCCAATGAGAGGCTCAACTTCGCTATTCTCGGCCCTGGTGGACGAGCCCAGGCTCATATCGGCGTCCTCCTCGACATGAAGAAGGAGGGGAAACCCGTCGACATCATCGGGGTTTGCGATGTGTGGGACGGCGGCCCCACCATGTACAGGAAGGTGCGAGACCGAACCACGGGCGTCGAAGAGATGAAGTGGACCGAGGAGCGGGGCCTCTATCCCTCGGCGAAGCGCTGCGGGATTGATATTTCCGACAAGAAAAGCGTCACGAAGGATTATCGACGCCTCCTCGAACGCAAGGACATCGACGCGGTTGTCGTCGCGACGCCGGACCACTGGCATGCGAAGATGGCGATTGACGCGATGGAAGCGGGCAAAGACGTTTACTCTGAAAAGCCGATGTGCCATACCATTGACGAGGCGCGTCGCATTCACGAGACGGTGAAGAAAACCGGCCAG
>JAYVYS010000137.1:0-8853 GCA_043784005.1 Isosphaeraceae bacterium | reverse complement strand
CAATGGCCCGGCCCGGCAAGCGACGCTGAATAACCCGTTCGACATCGCGTTCGACCGTCAAGGAAACATGTTTTTCTCCGACGCCCTGAACCACTGCATCCGCAAGGTGGATGCCGCGACTGGAACGATCGCGACCGTCGCTGGCATCGGCAAGAAAGGCTTTTCGGGGGATGACGGACCCGCCGATAGGGCCCAGATGGATGAGCCTTATGGAATCGCGCTGGACGCGGCCGGGAACCTCTACTTCGCGGATCGCCTCAATCGGCGAGTCCGAAAAGTCGATGCCAAATCGGGTGTGATTTCGACATTGGCGGGAGTCGGTTCCAAAGGGTTCTCCGGAGATGACGGGCCGGGCGCGAAAGCGGGCCTCGTTGAGCCGAATAGCGTTGCCCTTGACCTTTCGGGCAAACGGTTGTACATCGCCGACGTCGCCGATCATCGGGTTCGGGTCGTCGACCTTTCGACAGGGATCATCCGCACCTTCGCCGGAAACGGTCGGGGACGCCACGATGGCGACGGCGGACCCGCCACCTCGGCCTCAATCGCGGGTGCCCGCGGCGTGAAGGTCGGCCCGGACGGGATCGTCTATGTTATCGAACGGCAAGGGAACACGCTCCGCGCCATCGATCCCCGTTCCGGTATGATCTCGACCGTGGCGGGCACCGGCGCGAAGGGAAATTCCGGCGATGGCGGACCGGCCCTCAAGGCGACGTTCAACGGTCCGAAGGAGCTCGCCGTCGATCGGTCGGGGAACATCTTCATCGTCGATACCGAGAACCAGTTAATTCGTCGCATCGACGCCAAGAGCGGCGTGATCTCCACAATCGCGGGGAACGGCGAACGCGGTCCCGGGGGCGACGGCGGACCCGCCACCTCCGCGCAGCTCGCGAGACCGCATGGAGTCGTCGTCGGACCCGACGGGTCGGTTTATATCGGCGATACAGAGAACAACCGCATCCGCAAAGTATCGCCCTGAAGACGACGGAAGTACGCTATTTCGTGTCCCGCTCATCCGCGATTTGCGAACCCTTTTGCCACAATGTGAATCATGGTCCGCAAATCAAGGTCAGATCCTTTCGGCTGACCTTCGACGAGAACCGGTCCTGGTTTGAAACGCAAAACTGACTGAATTTCAATGGCATCACGCTTCCATGATTGCATTACACCAAGAGGTTCCGCTGTTCGTTCCGCACCCTTGCGTTCGCAACGGTCATCTTCAGACGATCGCGGGCCGCTATCTGCGCGGACCGCGTATTCGATTGCCTGCCGTTTATCACGAGATCGAGGTGGAAGGCGGCGATCGGCTGACGCTTCTCGACTCGATCCCCGCGGAATGGACACCGGGCAGGCCTCAAGTGTTAATGGTGCATGGGCTTGGGGGATGCGCACGCTCCCCCTACGTGGTGCGCGTGGCGGCGCGGTTGGTGCGGATGGGGATCCGAGTTGTCCGCATGAATCTTCGGGGGGCCGGCTCGGGTTTCGGACTCGCGCGCGGAACCTATCATGCCGGGAGAACAGCCGACCTGCGAAGTGTGGCGGAGTGGATGAATCGACGAGGTGAGGGGTCTCCACTCGCGCTCATCGGGTTTTCTCTTGGTGCCAACCTCGTGCTCAAACTTGCATCGGAAGCGAGCGATACTCCCCTCAATGGACTTGATTGCGTGCTCGCGGCCAATCCACCGATCGATCTGGCTCGATGCTGCCGACAGATCCAGCGCAGCGAAAACAGCATCTACGACCGAAACTTCGTGCGACAGCTCCGCGCGGAGATCGCGGAGCTTCACGCCATCTTCCCCGATCTGGAACCGATCACATTTCCCAAGTCCATGACCCTTCTGGACTTCGACGATCTTTACACCGCACCGCGAAATGGTTTTTTGGACGCGGCTGACTACTACGCCAGGAACAGCGCGAAGGATTACATCCCGCGCATTGAGGTCTCCGGACTGGTTGTCCATGCCACGGACGACCCGTTCATTCCGGTCGATCCCTTTTACCAAATTGCTTTTCCTGCGAGATTGGCACTGGAATTGATCCCTGGAGGAGGACATCTTGGTTATCTGAGCCGGAAACCCTGGAACGGAGATTGTCGCTGGCTGGATGGGCGACTCTGCGTGTGGCTGGCCGCTCGATGGGGACAACTGAACTGACCCGCCCCTTTCGTGTTCGTATTGGAACAGGGCGCGACGTGCCGCGGGCCGATGTCCAACAATCTGACAACTGGAGGTCAAAGCCGATGCCTTTGTCTTCACAAAATAAGTTTCGGGCCGCGATTGAAGTGTTGCAGCGAGGGCGAGATGCGCTCGTTGAAGTGATGGCGGATGAGATTAACGAGCAAGGGATCGACTTGATCGAAGGGGGTTATCAGTTCAACGAGTTTCTCGAATCTCAGGGGACTCGTTTACATTTTCTTGGGTTACTCATGGGACAACTCGAGCTTTCGGCCGATGCCCTGGAGGAAATCGAGGCTGTCTCTCCGCCGCCGCCTCCCGTTCGGAGTCGCGCGAAGCGAAAGCCGAAGGCAAAGCCCAAGACGATGGAAGAGAAGCTTCGGACGGAGGGAAAGCCCGAGGATCACTGAGGATCACTCGGGATTAGGCTTGGAAAACTTCCCGATTTCCAATGCTTTACACGTTTAGGGTGCCACGGGTCGTACTCGCCCCGTGTTCTTCAAACAAACGAAGGCGGAAGGCACGGGGTGGGTACGACCCGTGGCACCCGGCACCTGATGGTGTATTCATTGTGAAAGCAGGAAGTGATTCCCAGCCTGTTGCTCAGCGGGCGTGGCGGGGGACTTCTCCCCGCAAAAAGGCGGCGAGGTCTTCCGGTTGGCTGAGGTTAAGCTCGAACGCAACCCAGTCTCCGGTTGCCTCATCGATCACCGCGGCGGTGGTGACGCCTTGCGGACCCTCGGCAGGATCGCACCAGATCAGGAAGTCTTCCTCGTTCGTGAACCCGTTGCCGTCCCACTGCCCGATACCGCCGACGGCGTCGCGCACCGCCGTACGAATGGCATAAACGGCTTCTAGGGCGGTCGGGTCGTCGGCCATGGCCTCCGGGTAGATCCGGATGGCATAAATGGCGCGAACGCTCTCCAGGTAATCGGCCAGCCAGCGAGACGCCGAGGCGGGGCCGCCGGATTCGAGGCGATCAATGAACTCGGCAACTTCTTCCGCGCCCAATGTGTTGGGTGCCACGGGATTGCGTTCCACGGTCGCCCAGACGTTTCGGAGGCTGTTGATCTCTGGACCGATCGCCAGATAATTACCGAGCATTCCCGGATGATCAACCGACCAGACCGCGCCGACGCTCGCGGCGCGCTGGAGATTCGCCAGGGGAATTTCCCGGTCACTGACGGTCAACAGGCGAAGATAGTCACCCATCGGCCGACTCCGTCACGAGGTTGCCAAATCGCCCGCCCGATCCTCGCACGGCGTCGACTCTCGAAAGGCGTGCGGCGTTGGGCGCACTGGCGCGTTCCAATACCTTGGCGCTGGGGCGAAAGCCCGCACAAAAGTAGACTAACAGTGCTCCGTCAATGACGCAAGGGACGATGAAGACCCATCCATATTCACCACCGAATCTTGCCACCATTTCCCCTGCCAAAAGACTACCGAGAAGTGACCCAAATCCCGCGGTGACCACCATGTAAAGTGCCTGGGCGCTTGCTCTTTGATCGCGAGATGCCTGGCTGTCGGTGTAAACCTGGCCGGCGACTGTGAAGCAGGCGATTCCCACGCCCTGGAGCGGGATGCCCGCGATCGCGACCCAGAGGGGCGGGTCGAACGCCAGGGTTCCGTAGCGAATCACCCACGAACCGATTCCGATCGCAAGTGTCCCTTTCGGCCCAAGTCGATCAAGAAGTCTGGGTAAGACCGCGAGCATGGCGATTTCGGGGAACTGGCCGAGCGTGAGGACTGTCGAGATCCACGAGCGAGGCAGGCCTCGCGATTCGAGGGAGGTCGTCAGCACCTGATAGACAAAAGGAGTGGTCAGATGCACGCCGAGGGCCGTGATGAGCAAGACCGGCATTCCCGGCTTCCTCGCCACCGAAAGCGCGTCGAGAAGTCCCGCGCGACCCCGAAGTTCAGTCGCGAGCGGTGGCGTGTCGGGAAGGGTCAAGCTGAAGGCGGCGAGTCCCGCGGCCAGAATGGCCGAGATCCAGAACGCCTCGTAAGCCCCCCTGCCCCGCGCGGATCGACCCGGAAAACGCCAAGATGATCGATACCAGCCAACCCACCCCCATCCAGCCGACGGTTCCCCAGAGTCGCACGCCCGGGAATTGCTCATGAGGATGCGGTAAATGGCGAAACGCAATCGCGTTGGCAAGCGCGAAGACCGGGGCCGTTATCAGCCAGAATGTCTGGAAAAGGACAAAAAGAGCCATCGGCCCGGTGACAAGTCCACTCCCGAGAACGACCAGAAATCCTGAGGCGATCGCGAAAAGCAGAGCAAGGAGCTTTTGACTGGAGAAGTAGCGGTCGACGATTTGCCCGGCACCCAGGGGCATCGTCAGAGAGGCGATTGCCAGCGTCGCGAAGATCCAGCCCCGTTCCGGTCCCGAGATCCCGAGGTCTTTGAGATGGACCGCCAGCAGCGGCCAGAAAGCCCCTTGCACAGCGTAGACCAAGGCCATCATCAATGATAAGCGATACCGCATTCCTGTATCCATTCGGTCCCCTTGGCGGGAGCCTTTCCGGCCCGAAGCGGGCGATTTTAGTGACGAGTCAAAACTCGCCGAGGCCAATCTGGAGGGGAGCCGGAAGGCTGCGATTTCGGCGACATGACGCGGCGTTGGTGTGTTCCCGAACGATTCTAGGAGAGACGCCCACCCTCAGACACTCTTTGAAAGCAACTTTGGGCAGCCTTGGAAGGGCCTGGGTCGGTCAAGGAAGGCTACCTTGCTTACTTCGGCGATCCTGCTTCTTCTCGAGACGACGCTCTCGGCGTTCCGCTGGAGTCGTTCGAGGTATGGCGGGGCGCGCGGGGATACGATCGGCCATACTCCGGATCAGGTCGGAGAGGCCCGGCCCGACGGTACGGTCGAGCATCGACTTGCCCAGGTCTTTCATTCCGAGATTAAACGCCTGCTTGTCAATTTCAGGGGCTTTGAGCGTGCCGCGAATCGGGATCTTGATCCGAGCGTCTCCCACGAGTTCTCCCAGGATCGGTCGCCCGGCCAGGGCGTTCGGAAGGATCGGCACGCTGGTCACAAGATTCATGTTTTGATCGAAATCCACCCAGCCCTCGACCTCGATATCGGCAAGTGTGCCGATCGGCACTTTGAGCCCGCTCTGAGTAATCCGGCGGTCCGCGATCGAGAGCGCCACGGGATCGTTGAGCGTGAGCAAAGGGCGATCGCTTCGCCCCGCGATCGCGAGCAGATCGTTGAAGAGCGGGCCGGGCAGAAACTGAACGTTCTGAAACATCACGTCGCCTTCCACCGTCGGTCCCTTGGCCCGATCCGCCCCGATCGGAAACACCGCCTCGTCAATCTCCACGGAAATACTGCCGTTCACCCGCGTCGCGTTGTCGAGAACAGGGGCGACGAACGCCAAAACGCGCCTGGAGACCTTATCGTTGATCTGGGCATCCTTGAGTGCGGAGCCTTGACGGAGCACGATCGCCAAGCCCTGCCCCTTCGCATCGGCGAGTGGAATCTCCGGTTCGAGGTGCAACCGACCGCCGTTGAGACTCGTCTCAATCGGGTCGACCAAGAGCTGGCCGTCCTTGGCGCGGAAAGTGAGAGTCGTGGGGCCGAGAAGCATCCCGTAAAGGTCGGCGGAATCGATGCCGATTCCCAAGGCCCCTCCCAACGTGGTCTTCCAGTCGGGACCGAGGGTCCCCTCGATCTGGAAAGGCTCGGCCCGACCTTTGATCACAGCACCCGGCTCGACATTCGTCGCGAGCCAGGAGTTGATCGCGTCCCATCCCGGCGACAGACTCCCCTTGAGGTTCCATCGCCGGCTCCCTTGAGGATCACTCAAACTCCCCGCCGCATCCGCCGCGAGAAAACGATTCTTCAAGACGATCTCTTTGATCTCCCAACGGTCGGCCTCGGTTTGCAAGTGGGCGTTCACCGCGAGTGAGAGCGATTCGCCAGGGTTCCCAGAGCCGGGCGATTCTCGCAAGGTCAAGCCGTTGAGGTCGATGCTCGCGCCGAGGTCGCGGCCTTGCTTCAGGCCCCACTCGCCTCTCACGGAATCGATGCGCAAGTGATTGTCGGCGAATGCGGACGTGGTCGCGTCTACGTTGTTGAGCGCGACGTCTCCCTCTAAGTCCCAATCTCCCGAATCTCGCTTGACCACGATCGAGCCATCGAAACGGCCTTTGAGGTTTCCCGATACGCGCCCGAGGTTCAGGTCGATCGGCCAACCTTTGCCAGTCACGGCGAGGTCGAGGTTCCCGTCTCGCCCTTCTTTGGCGGCCCATTGATCGATATGGCCTGCGATCGAGAGCTGATCGGTTGCCGCGCTTGACGGGCCATTCGCCAACGCGAGCCGAAAGTTCAGTGGTTGAGGATGCGGATGAAGCTCGAACGTGAGATCCGTGTGTTCCGAGGTCACCGGTTTCGCGAGCCCCGCCCCTTGAAATTGCAAACGCCCGTCACGCACCTCGATCCGAAACGTGGTCCGCGGGTCGCGCCCCAGAATCGGCCTGAGGGTCTCGTAGAGGTCGATCGAACCGTTGTCGGCGCGCTCGGCATCGAGCGTGGCATTTTCGAGCCGAAGGGTTCCCAGGTTGAGCCTGGCGACGAGAATTTGCAGGAAATTTCGATCCCAGATCGCCTTCGACGCTTTCACCACATGATCGCCTTGGGGGTCGATGAGCGTGAAGTCGGTCATCTCGGTCGGCCCGAACCATGAGAATCGGAGGCTCGACATCGTGAGCCCCCCCGGCTTCATGGCGTGGTTGCCTCGGGCGAGAAGCCATTGGCGGCCCGCCGGACGGCTCAGAAACCAAGGCAGCGCGAGGAATGCCAGGATCGGCACCAGGCTCAACCCCGCTAACCACCTGAGCCAGCGACGTTTTCGAGGGGTCTGCGATGGATTTTTCAAATGGCGCATCCCAATTCCATTCCACCGGGGAAACCCGTATTGAAGGCGCATCCATGACGCAACCCCATCATGATAGGCGGACCGCCCGCCCCGCGAGAAGTGACGACCGTTGCGGGAGGGGTTCGGTTCTGCGAACCTGAGACCCGAATGACCCGTTCTGTGAAGTCTCCAAACGTGTCGCACTTCACTGATATCATCATCATTTCACAATTAATTTCAAGGAGATAGCCGGTTGGGACCGTCCGGGATGACAAACAGCGCCGCGAGCTTGAGAAGTGATTCTTCCTCCACAAAGGCCACGGCGTGGGCCTGGGGTGTGTGCTGGCTGATGTTTGTGGTGACGGTCTTGAACTATATGGATCGCCAGGCGATCGCGATTGTCGGACCCAAGATCAAGGCTGAGTTTCACCTGACCAATGCGGATTTCGGTTGGGTACTCGCGGCATTCGCCATGTCTTACGCCTTCTTTCAAGTCCCTGCCGGATATCTTGTGGATCGCTGGAACGTCCGCTGGGTTTATGCCGGGGCCGTGGCATGGTGGTCGCTCGCGGCGATCGCGGCCGCCTACTCGCCGACACTCGGATTCTTGATGGTTTTCCGCGCCCTTCTCGGCCTGGGTGAAGCGTTTAACTGGCCCTGCGCGCTCCGCGTGACCCGGACGATCCTGCCTCCTTCCGCACGAAGTCTGGGCAACGGGATTTTCAACTCGGGAGCGGCCTTCGGCGCAGTGCTTACTCCCCTGGTCGTCACCCCCATCGAGGCCCTGTACGGGTGGCGAAAGGCCTTTCTCATCGTCGGAGCCTTTGGATTCCTCTGGGTCGGCGTCTGGATCGCATTGATGGGGGGAAAGAATCGACATCTCTTTTCGGGAAGAACGACGAGTCCCGATCGTTCCGACGCGACGCGACGATTATCTTTGAATGCCCGTTTCGCGTTCGCCGCGTTAGGGCTCTCGTCGTTCGTCGTGGGAATCGCGTTTTATCAGTACAAGATCCAGGTCGCCAACCCGTTGGCGGAGGCGATCTGGGTGGCGATCGCCTGGTTTATGACGGGCTTGCTCGTCGTCGCCCGATTCTTGCCCGAAAACGCCCTCAAAGGGGCCGACTGGGCGGAAAGCCTGGGAGAGGTTGTGCGTTCCAGGCGGTTCTGGGTGTTGATGGTCGTCTCCATTTCCATCAACGTCTGCTGGCACTTCCTTCTCAGTTGGTTGCCCACCTACATCAAGGAAGACTTGAAGACGCCAGACTGGCTTCAAGCGATCGCGATCCCTTTGGCAGGCGGCCTCGGGCAGCTCTTCGGCGATCAGATCAAGTCGGCGACGGTGGGCACAACGTTGTTGATTACCTTGCCATTCCTCGCGGCCGACCTTGGCAATCTGATTGGGGGAGGCTCGGCACGGATTCTCTCGGCCTACGGATTCTCCGCCGTGCATTCTCGACTGATCGTCATGGGTTTTTGCACATTCGTCATTTCGAGCGGTATGTGGGTGGGAAAGGCAGGGAACTCGTACCTGGCGATTTACCTGTTGTCATTGATGGCCATGGGATCGGCGGCCTTCATGGCGAATTATTTCTCGTTCGCCCAGGAGGCTTCGTTTCGTCACACGGGACTTGTTGTGGGGATTTTGGGTGCGTTCGGCAACCTCTTCGCCGCCCGATTTCTGGCTTACGCGGGAGCCGAAAAGGACGCGACCGGCGGATTCGCGATGATCTTCGTGATTGTCGGACTGATGCCCTTCGTCGGACTCGGCACGTTACTTTTAGGATGGGGGAAAGATCCATTGGAAATGGCCGAC
>JAYVYS010000136.1:0-3546 GCA_043784005.1 Isosphaeraceae bacterium | reverse complement strand
AGCGGTGTCGGCCAGGATGGGTACGGTGATGTTCGACCACTTGCGCTGGATTTGGCGCTGGAGATGTTCGGCGGCCTCGCGCTGTGCGTCCGATTCCTTAAGCGTGCCGTAAACGATTACGGATTGGTCGAGCTCTTTCTCAAACGAGTCGATCGACCAGAATCCCCCCCGAGGTTTTCCAGGCAACCCCGTCTCATCCATCCATGGTGTAAAAAAAGTCTCAAGGCTCTCGGCGAGGCCGGGGCGATTTGCGACAGCGGCGCGGAATTGACTGGTGTTGACAACCTTGCCCGCGTTGGCACGGCCGAAGTCGTCCATGAGCATGAGGAACGAATCGTCCCCCAGGCGGTCGCGTAGCGCGGTCAGCATCAGCACGCCCTTGTTGGCAGCGATCTGATACCAATCATCTTGAGTAAGCTGAGACTCGGTTCGCGAAAGCGGAATATCCTTTCCGAGCCGCGTCACGGCCGTCTTGTAATGCGTGTAGGGCACGAACATTGATACCGAGAGTTCGTCGGTCTCCCCCGAGTTCATCGCCCGCTTTTTCGCCTTTGCCTTGGCTTTGATCGCAAGTTCCTTGGCCACGATCTTCTCGTAGTCTGAGAAGGCGGCGGCAAGCCAGATGTCGGCGTCAGACTGCGGGAGGAGTGTTCCATGCCAGGCGGGGGGGTGTGGTTGCTCGGGCGATTCGCCGGTCGAGTTTGTCTGATCGGACGAGAGATCGACTGCTCTCGTTGTTGTCGTAGCTTTTGAAGGACTCGCGGGAGGCTCGGCGGAGAGAATCGTCCAGTCGTTGCTCACGAGCGGCTTAACCTCAGCGAACCGTGCTCGGTCGGCCTCTGAGGGGTCCCAGGTTCGGCCGAGGGGAGGCCCGAACAAGGCCCAGGTTTTCAGGTCTTTCGCCAGGTCCGTGGTGGTGAACTTGGCGTCGCATGAGGAAAATGCTGAGAGGGGCGGGGTCGTGAAAGCCTCAAACCCGAACGCGGTGCCAATCTTTCCCTTGTGCTTCTCGTAAAGCTTCAGCCATGAGATGTCGCGGTCGGCCGGATGGTAGACGACGTTCGCGGGACGACCTTCCACGCTGGCGACGGTTTCGAGGCGGACATTCAGATCTTTGGCGTTGTTGCAGCCCCAGTAGAACCCTTTTGTGCCGCCGAACCATTCGTCCTTGCTGCTTCGCCAGAGCTTGCTCTTGTGGGTGCCAAGCTCGAACATGGCAATCTCATTTGTCTTGGTGTCGGCGAGCAGCCACTCGTTGGTGTACATGCCGTTGTTGCCGTCGCGGAGGTATTCCACCGCCTTATCGATCGTGTCGGCATACTGGAGGGCCTTGCGAATGCGTGAAGCGAGCGTCATGCCGTTGACGTCGAATTTCGTCTGTTGAATGGTGGTCTCGGCGACGATCAGGCCGGCGTCGTTGAGGTAATAATCCATGCCCGACTGAATGCCGCCGGCGTAGGTCTGCATCATCACACGATGGCCGTTCTCGGGTTTCACGTCGAGCCAGACGTTGAAGTGCCGGACGAAGTAGAGGCTGAACATCGTGATATGCCCGAAGACGATCTTGCCATCGGCGGTTGCGGGGCCGGTCGCGGCGAATGCGCTACAGTGCTCGGGGGGGGCGGGAGTGGGCGATAGGTCGGGCGCCTCGCGAAACGTGCGTGATTCGAGGCCAGTCGAGGTGGCGTCGAGCGCGCTATCGAGGAATTCCAGTTCGATATCCGAGTTGAGCGTCACGATATCGAGAAAGTCGAGGGGACGCCCTTGAAAGGTCCCGCCCGCGGCGGTCGCGCCGTCGGCGATGCCCTTCATCTCTTCGAGATATTCCTTGTCGTAGCGGCGGAGGAAAAGCGCATTCACCATGGTTCGGGTTTCGCGCCAGGCCGCCGCCGGATCTTTGGCGCTTCGTTTGGTCGCGAGGGTGTTAACGTAGTCGGCGATCTCACGGAAGAGGAGCCGACCGTGCTGATAGCCGCGCTCGTAGGGAGCCCCTTCGATGTGGAGAACGATCCAGCCCGCGCGCGGGTAACGATACGCGGGACCGAAGCGCTGAATTGTGGCGGGGTCGGGCCGCTCGTTCGCGATCGAAACATCGGGTTTCGCGGCGATCGCTAGAGTGGGTGAGGCGAGCAGGGCGAGCGATGTGATTAAGGTGCGGCGCGTTGAACCGTGCATGGCGGCTCCGTGGCGAAGGGCGAGTGGAGATGGGCGTCGATCTCCCGATACGTGCATTCTTCGCGACTGATTCTATAGCAATTTGGAGCGATTGCGAAAACAATCGAGAAGATCCCCCAGGAGGATTGCAAAGTCGAGTCGGGTAAGCGATCCAAAAGCGGAAACGAACCGCGGAGATCGCCAAGACCGCGGAGATAAGATGAGCAAATGATCGAGTGAAAGATGGAACGCGAGAAAATGCACCCCTTTTCGTGAATTCTCTCCGGCCTATCTCCGCGATCTCGGCGGTTAATCCCCTTCGATTCGACCTAACCCTGGGCTTCGCATCCGACGTTGCAATCCTCCTGATGATCCTGCGATTTCGGATTCCGGGATAACCGTGGTACTTCTATCTTTATTATCGGAGCAGGAGGCGGCGACGTCCGTCCCTTTTACAATGACCGAGTTGACGTCCGAGGATAAGACGATCCCCGCTCCCGACGAGATCCAAGCCATCCCCGCGGCAGAGGACGAGCCCTGGGACGCCATAGCCCTCGATCCGGACGCTCATCACGAGCCGGCAGTGGCCGTTGTCGAGGACTCCGAACCCGTCGATGTCGTTCCACCCACGCAAACCGCGCCCGAGTTTGTCTCGGAAGTCGCCGCCCTGAGCGAACGGATCGAGCGATTGCAGACGTTGATCGAGCGGGAGGTCCGGGCCGAGACGACACGGGAAAAGGTCGTCGATCGCCTTCATACGGAGCTTCAGGAGTATAAGCAGGATCTTCTCCTGAGTACGCTCCGTCCCGTTTTCATCGACCTGATCCAGCTCCATGACGATATCGGTAAGGTCGCCATCGTACCCGATGGATCGAACGATCCGCTCGATGGGAAGCGGCTTGTCGAATTGATGAAGGGGTTTCAGCAGGGGATCGAGGACATCCTCTACCGCCAAGGCGTAGAGCCATTCCAGGTCGAGGACGAGGCATTCGATCCCCGTCGCCAGCGAGCGGTGATGACGGTGCCGGACAACGACCCGGCGCGTAACAAAACGGTCGCCGAGCGGCTCCGCAAAGGGTTCCGCTCAGGCGATCGAATCATCCGTCCTGAGATCGTCGCGGTGTTTTCACAGAAGAAGTGACCGCGACGCGGCTTACTGGTCCGCTTTCTCGAATCGGTAAACCTTACCTTCAAGCTCGACAGTCACCGGGTCGTCGAATGTCAGGTACTGGTTCATCTCGGGCTTTTGATTGCGGGCGAGAGTGAAGAACTCGTCACTGAAAAGACGAATCACGACGGCCTTGGTTTCATCCTCGGGCTTGACGGAGGAGTCGATCCATCGTCCGGCCTTGCGATAAAAGGTCTTCGAGCCGATTTGACGGACATTCTGGA
>JAYVYS010000135.1:0-2768 GCA_043784005.1 Isosphaeraceae bacterium | reverse complement strand
GTCATCCTTCCGTTCACGATCGGACCTTTCCCCCCGAACCGGTCGGCCTGTCTCGCTCTCGCCTTCAAGACGCTCGCGAGCAAATCGGCGGACGTCGGGCCTGGAGGCGCCTCGGTCAATTGCGTGAACGGGACGGCCGGCACTTCCACATGCAAATCGATCCGGTCGAGCAGCGGCCCTGAGATCCGGCTCAGATACCGCTCGACCTGAGGGGCCGAGCACTGGCAGGCGCGTCTCGGGTCGCTTCGATATCCGCAAGGGCACGGATTCATCGCGGCGACCAGCACGAATTCGGCGGGAAACGTGGTGCTTCGCAAGGCCCTGCTGATCGTGACGCTTCCCTCTTCCAAAGGCTGCCGCAAAACTTCGAGCGTCTTCCGATTAAATTCCGGCAACTCATCCAAAAACAAGATACCTTTATGGGCCAGCGAGATCTCGCCGGGTTGCGGAATGCTTCCGCCGCCCACGAGCCCGGCGTCGCTGACCGAGTGATGCGGATGTCGGAACGGTCGCACCGCCATCAGCGGCTGACCCGTTTTCAGCATCCCCATCGCGCTATAGATTCGGGTCGTTTCCAGGCTCTCGGCCGGAGTCAACGCGGGCATGATCGTCGGCAATCGACGCGCAAGCAGGGTCTTTCCCGTCCCTGGCGGGCCAATCATCAAGACGTTGTGGGCACCCGCCGCCGCGATCAACAAGGCGCGCTTGGCGTAGTCTTGCCCTTTCACGTCGACGAAGTCTTCCTCATAATGCGAGTTCTGGCGAAATATCGCCTCGATATCGACCGTCTTGGGCTCCAGGTCGAGCTGTCCCGACAGGAACCCGACCGCCTGGGCGAGACTGCTGATCGGATAGACGGAGAGCCCCTCGACGACCGCGGCCTCGGCGGCGTTTTCGGCCGGAACGAGCAGCCCTTGCCGTCCCTCCGCGACCGCCGAGAGGGCCATCGCGAGCACCCCCTTGATCGGCCGCGTCTCGCCTGTGAGCGCCAGTTCACCGACGACCGCGAAGTTCTCTCGGCGATCGATGGAAATCTGGCCGCTCCCCAGCAGCAACCCCAGCGCGATCGGCAGGTCGAAACCCCCGGCGTCCTTTTTAAGATCCGCCGGCGCGAGGTTGATGATCACGCGGTCGAACGGGCGCTGATATCCGGAATTGACCAACGCCCGCTCGACGCGGTGCGTACTCTCGCGAACCGCCGCCTCGGCCAGGCCGACAAGCACGGTCTTTGGCATCGAAGCCGCCGAGACGTCCACTTCCACCTCGACCGGCGCAGCGTCGATGCCGATCAGGGTGTACGACGAGAGCTTCGCGAGCATATTCGCAACCGATGCCGATCATTTTGCGACGACTTACCACCACTCGACAAGAGTTTACCAGATTCGATCCTCGCGAAGTAGAAACCATCGCCATCATTGGTCGTCGCCAACGCCATCGGTAGCCTTCGAAAGAAAGAGGCGAGTCAGAAAACGATCTGACACCGTTTTTCTCCTACCATTGCGGACTCGATGTGTACACCGCGTGGAAGACTCTCCAAACCTCATTGGTGGTGTCGATGATCAGTTCCCAATGCTCAAGTTTAAGTGGCTTGGCCCGAGGATTAGGCGGCTGGAACATTAACTGAGCTTCCGCCTGATCAAGGGCCGCGGCGAGAGCGCTGATGGGAAAGTCAGTCTTAGCCAGTTTTGCCCATTCGTTTGGAGTCGCATTCTCGTCGAGGTGTTTCAGGGCGGGGCCGATTGTCTCGGGTTTGCCCGTTCTCGGGTCGATCCTGGGCAGATTGGTCTTCGGGTCGATGACCGGCTTATCCTTGTTGCGGATGACCTCGAAGACTCGGCTGCCCACCCGGATTCGAATCGATTCGGGGATCGACGAGACGGGACCTTTCTGGCCCGGGCGGATGGCGGGCGGGCCCTCGTTGAGGACCTCCCATTCCAGTTTGACGTATTTCGCCCGCAGTCTCGGGTAGTTCTTGATGAGCCAGGGCTCGAAGAACTTGCATCGTCGGAACAGCAAGCTCTCACGAAACTCCTTCAAGATCGCACCCGACGTCTTCCCGCCTACCCGTTTGGTGAGATAGAGAATGATGGCCTGGATGAAGAGGCTGAAGAAGATGCCGACCGCCTCGGCGATCTCCCGCGCGGCCATGTCGATCGTGGTGCTCGATCCCCGCGAGTCCCAGGCGAGGAGGGTTCCCGACTTGACGCGCTCGCCGACCTGCCCCAGATGACCCCCAATGTAGACCGCCAGGAAGCCGACGCCGAGCCACGCGAGGACGAAGTTGCCAACGGCCAGGCCGAAGTCCGCACCGGCCACTGCCCCGGGGACCGCGCCAATGCCGCCGGCCAGCGAGCCGGCGGCACCGCCAATCGCCCCCCCGGTCGCGGTGGAAATGGCGACGATCGCCACTGCGATCAGTAATCCATCGAGGATTCCAGAGATGACGGTCTTAAAGTCCTCCCCGACGTGGCGGGTAATCGCGTCGCTTGAATAACGGATGGCCTGGGCCCAGGCATCTTCGAGATAGCCCAACCGGCGCAAATAATCGCGCACCGTCCAGGATGTCGTTAAGCCGAGCGGGCCGGGCGTGGGCGAAACGCTTCGGGTCATCGTCCCGTCGCAGAGATCGTCTGGAAAGGAGTACCCGCATGTGAAACCAGGTTTTTTACCGGGCATTGATCCGTCCCTCGCCTTAGCCGGGATTTTTCAGATGACCGCCGTTCGAGTCATCGGACCAGCGCATTCGGTTACTCTCGCTGCGCATGAGA
>JAYVYS010000134.1:0-9091 GCA_043784005.1 Isosphaeraceae bacterium | reverse complement strand
GGGGGTCTCGGGTCGAAGGTCGTCGTGGTGTCCGAGCGCCGCGTGGACGACCTCTTTTCGCTCGCCATAACGCTTGGTCAACTCGGCCCCGATCGCGGGGTGGCCGCCTTCCATCTCATGGTCCGCAGCCTTTCCAATATCGTGAAGCAATCCACATCTGCGGCCGATCGCACCGTCGAGTCCGATCTCTTCGGCCATCATTCCCGTGAGAAAAGCGACCTCGATCGAGTGTCGCAAAACGTTCTGTGAGTAGCTTGTCCGGAATTTGAGACGTCCCAGGAGATCAAGAAGTTTTTCGTGCAGTCCCGGAACATTCGCCTCTTGTGCCGCGGCGGAGCCCACTTCGCGGATGTGAATTTCCATTTCATCCTGAGTCTCGCGGACAAGCTCCTCGATCCGGGTCGGATGGATTCGACCGTCCTGGATGAGTTTCTGTAGAGAGAGCTTGGCGATTTCTCGGCGGATGTTGTCAAAGCCGGTGACGATCACGATCCCAGGGGTGTCATCCACGATGACGTCGACGCCGGTGGCCTTTTCAAAGGCGCGGATATTCCGCCCTTCACGACCGATGATTCGGCCTTTCATCTCATCGGAAGGAATGTCGACCGTACTGACGGTGGTTTCCGCGGTATGCGCCGCGGCGAAGCGTTGGATCGCGGTCGCAAGGATCTCACGCGCCTTGGTTTGAGACGTCTCTCGCAACAGCTGGTCGCTCTTCAAGATAATGCCGCCGACTTCGTGTCGAAGGTCTTCCTCCAGCCTCCGGAATAGAAGCGCTCGCGCTTCCTCGGGGCCAAGCTGGCTCTGGCGGTGGAGTGCCTCACGTTGGTCGGAGAGGATTTGTTTTACTTCGTGATTCTTACGATTGAGGTCCTCCTGCTGTTCCGCGAGAAAGCGCTGGACCGTATCAAACTCCCGCTCTTTTTTGGTGATGTACTCAAGTTTCTGATCGAGCAAGTCTGAGCGCTTCTCGACCCGGCGTTCCAGTTCGCGCACCTCACGACGCGCGGCCTCGACTTCCACGTCGATCGCTTCACGGCGACGGAACGCTTCTTCTTTAGCGCGGAGATCCGCCTCCTTCAACGTGGTTTCCGCCTGACGACGAGCGTCGGCCAGTATCCCCTCTCCAAGCAGACGAGCAGATCCGGCCTTGACTCGCGCATACAAGTACAAGCCTCCAGCCCCCGTCAGCACTCCGATCACTAATCCGAAAATCAACCCAAAGGCCGTCCCGCTCACGTCGGCCCCTCGCCTTTCCTTGCGACGGCAATAGCGTCGTATGAGTGTCTGCCCGAAATACCGGCTCGAAAGCAGAGTTCAGCGAAACCGACGACGACTTTCATCGGGATCGGTTTAGAGAGCGGATCGGGAATCGACACCGTCAAAGGACGCGAATGAACACGGGCCGCCTCGTCAACAGACGGCGCGGCCGGCCGTTTCTAGGCGATTGATTCCAAACACCGGGACAGAACCCCGAGCTTGCGATCTCGCCATCGAAACTTTCCCTTGTCTGAAACGTCGGCAAGAACGAGGCGCACAGAGGGCCGACATTCGCCGGACCGCTGGGCCCTCGACCCAAGGGCCTGAGCCCAAGCGAATACGACGTGTCGGTCAGGGCACAAACCCAAAGCAGCAAGAGCCTGATATCGGCCAAGCCGTTCGTCCTTGATTCCGTCCCACAGAGGGTCGAGTGTTTTCGAGTGTTTGACGGCAGAAGAATCCCAGGATCATCCCCCCCTTGCGGAGCGGTTGAACTCAAATTTCTCAGCCGGTCGTCGATACGGTTATAAAAGCTCAAGATCCGTTCAATAGGCACGCCTTAAGACGATGTCCATGAAACGCTTTCCGTTCGACACACGCGTTCATCACACAAGAGCCGATCGGATTGCGACTTAATGTAACAGAACTGATTGGAGGGTCAATCGGCTGCCGGGTGAGGATCTGCGGGGCTACCCTTGACGCGCCTTGAAATACGAGCGATCCCTTGCTTCCCAATCTTGGTAGCCGATCAAATCGTAGAGTTCGGCGCGAGACTGCATTCGACTCAACGCGTCGCGTTGAGTGCCGGTCTCACGTAACTCTCTTAGGGTTTGATCGGCGGCGAACATCGCGGCTCGAAACGCGGTGAGGGGATAGAGCGCGGCGCGATATCCGTAGCGTGCCAGTTCGTCGAACGGGATCAAAGGTCCTCGTCCAAACTCGGTCATATTGGCGAGGAGCGGGCAACTGACGGTCGCGCCGAACCCCTCAAACTCTTCCGCCGTCTCAAGCGCTTCGGGAAAAATCATATCGGCCCCCGCGTCAAGGTAGATCCTCGCGCGAGATATCGCGGCGGCGTAACTCTCGACAGAACGCGCGTCAGTCCTCGCGACGATGACGAAGGCCGGGTCGCGGCGAGCGCGTACTGCGGCTCGGATTTTTTCGGCCATAGCCTTCGGTCCAATGAGAGACTTACCGGAAAGATGGCCACAACGCTTGGGGAGGATTTGATCCTCCAGATGCAACCCGGCCGCTCCCGCATCCTCATACAATCTCACCGTGCGCTCAACGTTAACGGCTTCACCGAATCCAGTGTCGGCGTCGCAAAGGAGGGGAAGGGACGTCGCTCTTGCCAGAATCGCGATCTGGTCGGCGAACTCCGTCAGGGTGAGCAAACCGATGTCAGGCAAACCCGCCCACCCTGCCGAGAGCGCTCCCCCTGATAAATACACGGCTGAATACCCGAGGCGCTCCGCGATCTTGGCCGCGAGTGCGTTGAAGACCCCAGGAATCATGATGGCCTCCGTCGCCCAAGCCTGGCGGAATTTCTCTCCGGGAGTCGGCATGCATTTCCTCCTTACAATGGGGCTGGATCGCGAGACACCCACGCCTCATGATAGAGATGCTCGCCACCGTTCGTCTCGGTTGAATAGGAAAAATTCGACGGATGTGGCACGGGTGGACGCCAGAGCGCCATCATAGACTGCCGCCGCAGTTCATCGAGGGTCTCTCAATCCAGGCTTGACGGCTTCGCAGCGATCGGATAATTCCACTCGCCGTGAGCGTGGAAGTGCGCTCGTTCTTTACGCTTGCTCCCAACAAGACGCGAGTGCGAGAGAACGGCAGACTGAGGCGGGGCTTGCTCACCAGCCCGAGGTGGACTGTCTCTCAAGGATGGGGGAAGGGATGCTTTTCAATTCGTTTCAGTTCGCCTACTTCTTCGCGGCGCTTTTGCCTACTTACTGGATGCTCAAGGGTCGTTTCCGCTGGCAGAACTTGCTCTTGCTCTCCGCGGGTTACTACTTCTACGCCTGCTGGAACCCCAAGTTCCTCACCTTGTTGATTATTTCCACTGTGATGGATTACTTTTGCGGCATTGCCGTTGACCGGATCGAGCAGCCGACCAAGAGAAAAGCGTTCGTCGTACTCAGCATGGTTCTCAACTTGGGAATGCTCGGCTATTTTAAATATTACAACTTCTTTGCAGAGAGTCTTCAGGATCTCTTCCTGAAGGCGGGAATGAATGTGCCACTTGCTCACCTGAACGTCGTGCTACCCATCGGCATTTCGTTCTATACGTTTCAGTCGATGAGCTACGTGATCGACGTCTACCGTAAGGATATCAAGCCGACCAAGAACTTCATCGAGTTCGCCACATTCGTCTCGTTCTTTCCTCACCTTGTCGCCGGACCTATCATGCGGCCGACGACGTTGTTGCCACAGGTCTCCGCCCCTAGAAAATTCAACCTCGATCAATTCTACCAGGGCACGTACCTGATCTTCTGGGGACTCGTGAAGAAGGTCGTGATCGCCGACAACCTCTCAACGACGGTGAATGACCTCTTCGGTCGTTGGGAGTCAATCGACGGTGGACTCGCATTGCTCGCGATTTACGCCTTCGCGTTCCAGATTTACTGCGACTTCTCCGGCTACACTGATGCGGCGCGCGGGATCGCCAAATGCCTGGGGTTCGAGCTTTCCTTGAACTTTAACCTGCCTTATTTCTCGGCCAACCCCAAGGAATTCTGGTCGCGTTGGCACATCAGCCTGTCGAGCTGGCTCCGAGACTATCTCTATATCTCGCTCGGCGGCAACCGCGGCGGGAAGTTGATGGTTTACCGCAACCTGATGCTCACGATGGTGATCGGGGGACTCTGGCATGGCGCCGCCTGGACCTTCATCCTCTGGGGCTTCTATCAAGGAGTCCTGCTTGTCGCGCATCGGCTTGCCGAACCGTGGCTCGCCCGGATCAAGCCCACCGAATTGGTCGATCGCGCCTGTTGGAAACTGGCCAGGATCTTCGTGATGTTCCAATTCATCTGCTTCGGCTGGCTGATTTTCCGAGCACAGTCGGTCGCACAGATTATCGGGATGACCCGCGCCATCCTTGAACGACCCGCGATTCCCGCGGCGTCTTATCTCGTCCCGGTCGTGCTCTTAATCCTGCCGCTGCTCGCGATTCAGCTCGTGCAATACCTCACAAAGGATCTCGAAGTCGTTCTCAAGACCCCCTGGTACGTCCGGAGCGTGTTTTACACCGCGTGCTTTTATGCCTACATCCTTGTTGGCAACTTCGGCGGCGGCCAGTTCATCTATTTTCAATTCTAACCTCGAAGCGCCTGTCAGACTCTATCCGACACTTTAACCTTGGTGGTCTACAAGCTGCGTCCCCGTTTCATGTCCCCAGTCCCTGTTTCAAGTCCTCGCCCGAGCAATTCTACCGAGGGCCCGTCACTTCCTGGGGAAGAGCCCATACATTGTCAATGCACGGGCGCTGCCGACGTAGACCTTGCCGTTGGTGACGGTGGGGGCGGCAAATTTCACTGCGGTGGTTGCCTGGTCGCGAGTACCGATCTGCGTGCTGTCGTAGAGTACCCGAGTGACGTTTGCGGCATCGAAGGCGCGAAGCTCCGCGACGTTTCCCAAGCCGCCGCCGGCATTCGAGATGGTCCAGACGATCCCGTCGGTCGCGCCGTTGGCCGAAACGCTCGGGACCGCGCCGGGGAACCCATAGGCGAGAGGGGATGAGGTCGCCGCCGGATTGATCACACCGTTGACGATCGAGTAGGCCTTGAGCCGGTCCCCCTGGTTGGGGGTGGATACTCCGGGGTTGCCAAAGCCCACATAGTAGATCGTGCCGTTGAAGTAAGCCGGCGAGGAAAAGATCCTGTGCAACGCGCCGGGAATTTGCTGGTGGCTACGCTCTCTCGTCGGGTTTGCGACAAACCGGCCCAGGTTGTCGCGGTTGATCAGGTAAAGCCGGCCTTCTTTTGCACCGGTGACGAGCAAGTGCGGGAAGGGTCCGGCTTGGTTGGGTAGGAGCATCACGCCGCCCGACCCGAGGTCGAGGTCATTGGCGTTCAGATAGGCCTGACTGGAGGGGGTGTAGTAGTCAACGACCGCGAGCCTTTCTGGCAGGTTGGAGGGGGCGAGCTTCACGATGGAGTCGCCATAATCGCCGCGCCGAGGGCGGGGATGGAAGGTGCCGTTGCCAGAGGAGAGATAAATGAACCCGGAAGTGTCGGAGGCCAGTCCGCCGCCGGACATCCAGATACCTCCCTGCTGGCCGTTGGGGGTGATGTTGTAGCTCGCGGTCGGTCGAAGGGTCTGGGAGTCGTAGCCGAGGACCCAGCCATGATACGGGCCGAGGTCGCCGTGTGAGCTGAACGCGACGTAGACGGAGCCGTTGTCCAGCAAAAGTGCGGAGCGTTGCAGTTCCCACTTCGATTGGAAGGCGACCTGCCCGCGAACCGATCCAACCCCTCTGCCGGCAGCACTTGCCTCAATGATCAAGGGACCCCCGAGCCTCTCCGCACCCGTTGCCAGGTCGAGCGCGTGGAGCTGGTGGGCGTAAGTGAGCTGGCCGGCCATCGTCTCCTGGACCTCAGAGACCACGAAGAGCGTGTTCGTCGCGGCGTCGATCACCGGAGTTCCCGTGATTCCAACCTCTGGGACGAGGTCGGTGAAGGCCAGGCTAGCACTCGACGCTGGAGTAATGCCGGCTGCGGGGTTGATGAAGCTATCCTTCCAGAGCGGTGACAGGGTGTTCGCGTCGAAGGCGTAAACGCTGTCGTGCTCGGTTGCCACGAATACGACGTCATGCGTCGAACCGTCGCGAAACACGACCCCTGTCTTGACCAGAGGCTGAGCATAGACCTGCCCGTCGACCGCCGCCTGAGCGAGCTTTCCGAATTGCGCCGGGTTCACGTTCGCCGGAGTCAACTCGGTCTCGTTCAGATTTGCACCCGTGCGTGCAACATCATTGTGATAGGTCAGCAAATCGACCGACGGCATGAGCCGACGTTCAAGCGTCATACCGGTGGACGATCCCACGGGGTACCGTGTGATTGCCCGCGTCGCGCTCGGCCGACGGTTCCAATCTCGCATGATTCGGTTACCTCACATGATTGGGAGCGCAACATGATACTTTGGACCGATCATCGGCGCAACCCCGTCGTGGAATCGAGGAGATTCCCGGTCGCGACCCCGGGCTACGTGGGGTCACGCGGGATGCCCCGCCGCTGACCTGTTTTCGTCGCATGATTGATCGCAAAGGCCGAGGCCTGAGTGTCGCTCATCGTTCCTCAGAGGTCTGACTTGAAGGAAAACCAGGGGATTGATACAAACTGCGCCGCCAAAAAGGGGTGAGCGCAGGCGCCCGGAAAACCGCGACCCGAAGGGCGCGCTTGGCGAAAGGCAGAACGATCGGACACGGGAAGCTTTCCATGCAACGAGCGGACGGACGATGCCCGGGGGAGATTATCGACGTGTCGAGACCCCGGTCGAAGATCGAACGGGCCCCGAACGCCGTCCGCGCGCGCTGGCTGTCAATGGCAATCTGGGCGTTCGTCTTCCTGGGTGTCTCGCTGCGGGTCATCCATTACGCGCTGAACTTTCCGCTCTGGAGCGACGAGGCCTTTGTCGCCGCCAACTTCCTGGATCGCGACTACCTCGGGCTCCTCCGACCACTTGACTACGGGCAAATCTGCCCGGTGCTGTTCCTCTGGATCGAGCGAACCGTGGTCAGGCTGCTCGGGTTTAGCGAGGCGACGTTGCGGCTCTTCCCGCTGATCTGCGGCGTGGCGTGCGTGTTCCTGTTCCGTCGAGTTGCAGCGTCGGTCACTCACGGGCTTCCGCTCTTGCTGGCGATGGGCGTGTTCGCGGTCAGCGAGACGCTGATCCGGAATTCGGCGCAGGTCAAGCCGTTTTCCTCCGACCTTATGGCCGCTCTCTTGCTACTCGCGACCGCGCTGAGTTGGCTGAACGATCGCGAGCGGGTCGGGCGGTTGTGGGTCCTCGTGGGCCTCGCACCCTTGACGCTTTTACTGTCTCACCCGGCGGTGTTTGTCGCGGGAGGCGTGAGCCTCGGCCTGGCGGCGGCGGTCTGGCGAACAGGCCGTCGGCAGGCTCTGGTGCCGTTCCTGGTATTCAATCTGACCACGGTTGCCTGTTTCGGCATCTTGTACGTTCTGATCATGCGGCCGCAGGCAGCGAATATGGCGGAGTGGCGGCTGGGATACTGGGGTCGTGGCTTCCCCCCTATGGACAATCTTGTCGCGCTAGTGCGCTGGCTGGTCGACGTCCATACCGGAAAGATGCTCGCCTATCCTATGGGTGGCAACAAAGGGGGGAGCACGCCGACCTTCGTCTTGGCTGTCGCCGGCGCTGCCGTTCTCTGGCGGCAACGGCACCGGACGACCCTGGTCATGCTTCTGGCCCCGTTCGGCTTGACACTTATCGCCGCAGCCTTTCAGAAGTACCCCTATGGTGTCGACTCGCGGCAGATGCAGTACGTCGCGCCGGCCGTGTGCCTGCTGGTGGGTGTGGGCGCAGCGTCCCTGAGCCGGGCCATTCCCGGTCGGAGATCCCGCCTTCTGACCACGTGGCTTCTGCCGCTCGGGCTTATGTTGAGCGCGGCTGTCTCTTTAACGCGAGATTTCTCGCACCCGTTTTCGGCCCACTATGATGTCAAGTCGCGCGAATTCGCCAGGAGCTTCTGGCCCGAGTTGGCGCGCGACGCGGAGGTCGCCTGCCTCTCCCGCGATTTCGGGGTCTACGAACGCCGTTGGTTCAACATGTATTCTGCCTATTATTTATGTAACCAAGCCATTTACTCGCCGCCGAGGCAAGGGTCGGGAATCGGCGGGCCGCGATGGGAGGCCGTCTCGGAGGATCACCCGCTGCGCTGCGTGCTTTTCAACGGCACACCCGTGGAGCATCCCCAGGTAATCGAATGGCTCGCGGCGATGAGGACCCGATATGAGCTACAGCGGGTGAATCAGCGTGTCCTCGACATGGCCGATCCAGGGGGTCCCAAGCTTGTCGAAACGATCGCGATTTTCGAGTTCGTGCCTAAGCGTGGGGCGGCGCTCGCCCGGTCGGCACCGTCGGGCACCGTGCAACGGTAGGACTAGAGCGAAACAGGAGACGGAAGGTTGGCGAGCGTAACGCGGCCTATCGGCGTGCGACCGATGATGCTGACGCCTTGCCAGCGGAAATGCGGAGCCAATGTATGGCGGCGGGGCTCAACTGCGGCGGGAACTTGGGTGTCGTCGCTTCGAGGCTTGGGTTGAAACTCGTCAATCGAAGGCGCTTTCCCGAACTTACGCGTTCGCCGCCCTGAAGACGCGGATGTGAATTGAAACCTCAGTGAGCACCCAAGGCTCGCGCCGGTCAAGCCGTTCGTCCCGCGGACGAAGCGGCGTGTGGTTTAAAGCCCGAAGGCCACACTTCGCGCCGACCACGACCGAGTTGATGCGACGTCACCGGACTTCTCGGGCTGACGAACTCGACCGAAGCCGTTAAGATCGCCCACCGGGATTAGGCCAAGAGGGCTGTTGCCCGGTTTTTGAGGGCAGAGAGAGTATGCGCCGAATCGGGCGATGGATCGCCGTCTTGCTCGTGTTGGTGGTGGTTGGAGTCGGCGCGTCGCCGATTCTTGCCGAGCCTCCACACGCGGCCGATCGCCTTCCCGTCCCTGATGGTCTGCCACGTTACGACATCAATGCACGGCTCGACCTTTCACGAAAGGACGTCACTGCGGTCCAGCGCGTTCGGTTCACGAACCGTGCCAAGACGGCGATCCATCGCCCGATTCGGCGCATACTCTCTC
>JAYVYS010000133.1:0-5997 GCA_043784005.1 Isosphaeraceae bacterium | reverse complement strand
TGCAAGCGTAAATCTGCTAATGCTTACCTGTTCCCACACCGCCGTCTTGCTTCCCAGTCCTTCGTGTAAACGCGGGGTTCAAGCCCAATCGCCTTGGCTTTCGTCTTGAGCCTGGTGAGCATCCCTTCGAAGAAATCCACCCCGTCAACGTCCAGGCCCTCTTGCAAGAGCGGAAGCATCACCCGCCCCGTGCCACAGGTCAGATCGAGGATCGGCCCCTTCGCCTCGTGCGCGAGTTTTCGATAAAAATCGAGACCGAAGTCAAGACTCCCGAGGAGGATGTCGTAGTCATCGCCATGATCAAAGGGGGTCGCGTCGCAAAGGGTTGGGTGGGGCATTGGGGTTCACGCTTTCGAAGCGGAAAATCGAACTGACACCAGTTTATTCCGATTCCGAAACCAAAATGATCATCGACCGGCTTTCGACGCGGTACTCCGACGGAATCGGCACGGGCGGCCCGGCGTCGAGTTCGGCGATATCTTCGGGTGAGGGCAAGGCGGTGTCCACCGTCCTGCGCCAACGTCGGCCTGACGGGGCGGCGGGAATCTGGAACGTCAAGGGTTCGTAAAAAGCGTTCAACGCCACGAAGAGGTCGCGGTCGATGATGCCAGGCCGGTCGCAACCTCGGCCGTCGAGGGTGAAGGCCAGGGAGTGGCTCAACTCAGAGAAATCCGGGGCGCACGGCTCGACCCCGTGCCACAGGATGTCGGGCGGGCTTCCCGTGCCGAGGTTGTTGAGAAAGGTTTTGCGGCGGAGTGCGGGATGTCGCAACCGCAGCGCGATCATCATGCGTGTGAATCGCAAGAAATCGGCGTTCTTCTCGGTGAGCGACCAGTCGACCCAGCTCACCTCGTTGTCTTGACACCAGGCGTTGTTATTGCCGTGCTGGGTCCTTAAAAACTCGTCGCCGCCGAGAATCATGGGAACGCCTTGCGAGATCAGCAGGGTCGCCAACAGGTTGCGCGCTTGCCTGCCGCGCATGGTCAGCACCTCGGGTCGGTCGGTCGGGCCTTCGACGCCGCAGTTCCAGCTACAGTTATCCGAAGCTCCGTCGCGGTTGCCTTCGCCGTTCATCTCGTTGTGCTTGGTGTTGTACGAAACGAGGTCGGCGAGCGTGAACCCATCGTGACATGTGATGAAGTTGATAGAATGGAGCGGGCCTCGGGTTTGACAGAGGTCGTCGCTGCCGCAGAGGCGCGTGGCCAGGTCGGAGGTCATCCCCGGATCGCCTCGCCAGAATTTGCGGACGTCGTCGCGATATCTGCCGTTCCAGACCGACCAGCGTTCGCCGCCGGGGAAGCTATCCACCTGGTTGAGCCCTGCCGCGTCCCAGGGTTCGGCGATCAACTTGGTGTCGGTCAGGAGCGAGTCTTCGGAGATCTGCTCGATGACGGGGGGCTGCGCGATCACGTTTCCGTCGCGGTCGCGCCCGAAGACCGAGGCGAGGTCAAAGCGAAACCCATCGACGTCGGCCTCCGAGACGAGGTTCCGCAGGCAGGAGAGGATCATGTCGCGAACGACCGGGTGGTTGCTCTGGATCGTGTTGCCGCAGCCGCTGAAATTCATGTTGTGGCCGTGATCGTCGAGCATGTAATAAAGGCTATTGTCGATCCCTCGGAAGCAAAGGGTAGGGCCATTGTCGCCACCTTCGGACGTGTGGTTGAACACGACATCGAGCACGACCTCGATCCGGGCGTCGTGAAACCCACGGACCATTGCCTGAAACTCTTGAAGGGGTGCGGCGCGCTCGGGGTTTCCCGCGTAGGCGGCCTTGGGAGCGCCGAAGGCGATGGTGTTGTAGCCCCAGTAGTTCTTGAGTCGTTGGCCGGTGAAGGGGTTGTAAAACGGACAATCGTTCTCGTCGAACTCGTCGATGGGCAAGATCTCGACGGCGGTCACTCCCAGCGATTTGAGATACGGGACCTTTTCAATCAACCCGGAATACGTACCGCGCCGCTTCACGCCAGACGAGGGATCAACCGTGTAGCCTCTGACGTGAAGCTCGTAGATGATCGAGTCTTCGCGGGGGATGTGGGGGTTAACGCCGCCGGGGTGGTCCTCCATCCGCCGGTTCATCAAGCTATGTCGGGGCAAAGTGCCTGTTAAACCCCAGTGGCACCCACAAGAAAGCGCGCGTGAGGCGGGGTCGAGAAGGATCAAGGAGGGGTCAAACCGGTTCCCGATCGCTTTTGGACCATCGACCCGATACCCGTAGGAAAACTCTTCGGGAAGCCCCGCGACGCGAACGTGCCAGTGGTCGCCAGTGCGATGTTCGATGGAGTCGAGCGGGATCTCGGCCTGGATCTCCAGGCTACACGGTTGAAGCAGGACAAGCTGGACTTGGGTGGCGTGTCGCGAAATGAGGGCGAAGTTCACGCCATTGGGCGTGCTGTTGGCACCCAGCCGCAGCGGGCTTCCTCGGGTGATGATGAGCGGTTGATCACGGAAGAAATAGGAAGTCGCGGCCTGAGTCGGTGTCGTATTTGAGGATTCTTGAGTCTGTGGCGGCATGATCAAGTCCTCGTAGGATGGGTCGAGTCTTCGAGGCCGACCGCGTATTGGACAATCGTGGGCCTCGAAGACTCGACCCACTTTACGAATGCAATTCCGCGCCGCTCACTTTCGCGCGTTCGCAGACACGTAATCGCGCTCGGGATACCCTGTGTAAATCTGCCGAGGGCGGGCGATCCGGTGCTCAGGCTCTCGGTATAACTCGTACCAGTGGGCGATCCAGCCCGGAACCCGCCCGATCGAGAACATCACCGTATACATGTTCAAAGGAATGCCGAGCGCCTTGAGGATGATCCCCGAGTAGAAATCGACGTTCGGATAAAGCTTGCGCTCGATGAAATAGTCGTCGGTAAGCGCGATCCGGGCAAGTTCATGGGCGGCGTCGAGCATCGGGTCGGAAACCCCGAGTTTGGCCAAGAGCTTGGCGCAGGTGGCTTCGAGGATCTTGGCGCGGGGATCGAAATTCTTGTAAACCCGGTGGCCGAAACCCATCAGGCGGAATTGCTTCTTCTTGACTTTTTCGACGATCGTCTTGGGGCTCTCGCCCGTCTGGACGATCTTTTCAAGCATCTCCACAACCGCCATGTTGGCCCCGCCGTGCAGCGGTCCCCACAAGGCACACACCCCCGAGGCCACTGACGCGAACACGTTCGCCCCCGACGAACCCACCATCCGGACCGTCGAGGTCGAGCAGTTCTGTTCGTGGTCGGCGTGCAGGATCAAGAACTGAGAGAGTGCCTTAACCGCTTCGTCCGCAGGCTCATAAGGGGCGTGCGGCTTCGAGAACATCATGTGCAAAAAGTTCTTCGTGTACGGCAGCTTGGGGTCGGGATACTCGATCCTACGTCCCGTCGACATCTTATATGTGAACGCGGCGATTGTGCGGACCTTGCTGATCAGGATCGCCACCGCCGTCATGAACTTTTCGTCGTCGATCTCAGTCCGAAGCAGTTCAGGATAAAAGCAGCCGCATGCGTTGATCATGGCCGAAAGCATCGCCATCGGGTGCCCTTGCGAGGGAAACCCTTCGAAGTGGTGGCGCATCCCTTCGTGGAGCAGTTCGTGCGAGGTCAACAGGTCGCTGAACTTGGCAAGTTGTGTGGGGGTGGGAAGCTCTCCGAAGATCAACAGCCAGGCCACCTCGACAAACGAGCTATGCTCGGCGAGCTGCTCGATCGGGTAGCCTCGATAACGGAGGATTCCCTTCTCACCGTCGATAAACGTGATGGCGCTCTCGCATGCGCCTGTGTTGCCATAGCCGGGGTCAAGCGTGATGTAGCCGCTTTGACTTCGCAACGCGGAGATGTCGACCGCGTGCTCGTTTTCCGTCCCCACGAGGATCGGAAGCTTCACCTCCCGGCCGGGAAGCGATAAGACCGCGGTGTCATCGAGCCGCCTGGAACCGTCGGCAAGGGTCGTCGAAGTTGCCATGATTTCTGGCCTGCTGGGGGACGGTTTGATCGGAGTATAGGATTTCGGCGGTCGACAATCGCCTCAAACCGCAAGGAAAGGAAAGCGGCAGGCAGAGCCGGAGTCAGTCGTCTCGCTCCGACCGGAGATCGTCCTTCGAACGTGAATTCTACCAGATCTTTTTCGAGCGGCAAATCCCGAGAGCCGGAGAGGTGGGAGGATTGCAAAGTCGAACGCGAATCAATGATTCAGGCCGAACAGAAGCGGATTGACTGCCGAGATCACGGAGGAAAACGAGAGAGAATCAAGGCAAACGGGTCGATTTGTCACGGTCTGAATTTCTCTCGGTCTTATTCTCAATTTCTCCGGTTCATTTCCGAATTTGTCGTTTTCACCGGACGCGACTTTGAAATCGACCTGAAGCACGGTTCTGGAATTTCGCGCCAATTCGCGCCGCGCCCGTTAAACTAACCCCTTCACTTCCTTCGTCCTCATCCCGCATCCCCGAGCCGCACGCATGAATCCCGAGCAGAAACGGCTGGACGAAGATCGTGCCGAGATCAAAAATTGGCGGCGATGGGGGCCTTATCTCTCCGAGCGGCAGTGGGGAACCATACGTGAGGATTACAGCCCCGATGGCGACGCCTGGGGGTATTTCACGCAGGACCAGGCGAGAAGCCGCGTCTACCGCTGGGGCGAAGACGGACTCGCGGGCCTCTCTGACGACCAGTGCCGCCTCTGTTTCTCCGTCGTCCTCTGGAATGGCGAAGATCCCTTCCTCAAAGAACGCCTCTTCGGCCTGACCAACGCGCAAGGAAATCATGGCGAAGACGTCAAAGAGCTGTATTATTACCTTGATGCCACCCCTACGCATTCTTACTTAAAATATCTCTACAAGTATCCTCAGTCAGAATTTCCCTACGACCTGCTTCTCAAAGAGAATGCCAGGCGCGATCGGCTCGCCCCCGAATTTGAATTGATGGACACCGGGATTTTCAACGACAATCGCTATTTCGACGTCTTCGTCGAGTACGCCAAGGTCACTCCCAACGACGTCCTCATCAAAATCTCCGCGCACAATCGCGGGCCGAGATCGTCCGTCCTTCATGTCCTGCCGCAACTCTGGTTTCGAAACACCTGGTCGTGGAAAAGCGGTGCCGCCCGCCCGAAAATCGAACTAAGAGACGACGGTGTGATCGTCGCCGAGCACGAGGCCCTGCGCGCGTTTCATTTCGCCTCCAGCCTCGGCGGCGAGCCCCTCTTTTGCGAGAACGAAACCAACGCCCACAAAGTCTTCGGCTCTCCAAAAACGCCCGGCTATTTCAAGGATGGCTTTCATGACAAAATCGTGGCCAACAATCCCGATGCCGTGAACCCGCGACGATCAGGGACGAAGTCCGCGGTGCACTACCGTCTGGAGATCCCCTCGGGAGGATCAAGCACGATCCAGGCCAGGCTTAGCCGACTCGACCACGACCATCCCTTGCTCGACGTTGAGACGATCCTTGATCGCCGGCGCAACGAGGCCGATGCGTTTTACGCCGAACATCAAGCCGGGATGACCGATCCTGACGCAAAGCTCGTGCAGCGACAGGCCCTTGCCGGATTGATCTGGTCCAAGCAGTTCTATCATCTCGATATTCCCAAATGGCTCCACGGCGACCCCGCCCAGCCCGCACCGCCGGACAGCAGACTCCATGCGAGAAATTCTGATTGGCCGCATCTGAATAATTCCGATATTCTTTCGATGCCCGACAAGTGGGAATACCCCTGGTTCGCGGCCTGGGACCTCGGGTTTCACTGCGTCCAGTTCGCGATGATCGACCCCGAATTCGCCAAGGCCCAGCTCGTGCTCCTGACGCGCGAGTGGTACATGCATCCCAACGGCGAGCTTCCCGCCTACGAATGGAAGTTTGACGATGCGAACCCCCCCGTTCACGCCTGGGCGGCTTATCGCGTCTTCGAGATCGAACGCAGGGCGCGCGGCGGACCCGGAGATCTCGACTTTCTTAAACGTGTCTTTCATAAATTATTGTTGAATTTCACTTGGTGGGTCAACCGCAAGGATGCTCAGGG
>JAYVYS010000132.1:0-8902 GCA_043784005.1 Isosphaeraceae bacterium | reverse complement strand
AGAGAATCTTAGACGGTGACTCGGAAACGCACAGCCTGTGGAATCCGAGGCGCTGAGATCGATGCCGTCGTAGGTTCGTCCTCGGCTGGATTTTCCTCTGAGAAGCTCATTGCGATGTCTGGAATCAAGCCAAAGATCAAGACCGTGGCCAGTACCCCGGCAGGGACGAGCAACCCGTAGACCCAGTTTCCCTCGTACTTTAAGTGCATGAAGTACCATCCGACAAGTCCCGCTTTGATCACGGCCCAGAACATCAACCCGAGCACCAGAGTCGAGAACGAGTTGCTAAACACTTTCGCGTAAAAATACTCGATGAGAGTCAGCACCAGAAGCGCAACCCAGACCTTGAAATAAGGGGTGTGCGCCTCGACGACCATTTCCTCATTGGCGGTCAGATGGGTCTCGGCCATCGGGAAGCGTCCTTATCGAAAAGAGAGAAGGTTTCGGTCAGGAGACGGAAAATGCGTTCCGACGGTTTCAGACCAAATAGACGACGGTGAACAAGATGATCCAGACGAGGTCGACGAAGTGCCAGTACAGTCCCACGAGCTCAACCGGGGCGTGATGCTCTCGGGTGAAGCGGCCCGTCAGCGACCCGATCAGAATCGTGGTCAGCATGACTACACCGCCAGCGACGTGGGCTCCATGGAAGCCGGTCATCGTGAAGAAGCAGGAGCCGAAGAGGCTCACACTTGGCCGAAAATGCCCGGTCTGGCTGATGCCAGGCGGATAATGGTGCCCGATCATGAGTTGGTAGTATTCGTAAACCTGCACACCGAGAAAGATCGACCCGATCACGACCGTGGCAAGCAAGTAGAGCGTGAGCTTTCGCTGGTCTCCGCGCTGGATGGCACCCAGGCCCAGAACCATCGTGACTGAGGAGCAGATGAGGATGAACGTGTTGGCCGCGGTCAAATTGATGGAGAGGGGATTGACCGCGTCGTCGTAGGGCTGAGGCCACTTATGGACCTTGAGATCCTCGACCTGGGCGGTCGCCCCCGCGGAGGTCAATTCATCGACAACCGTTTTAGCGTCGGTTTCCGAAACGCCGAAGAGGATGCCATGCGGGGCCTCTTCGGCGATTTCGTGGGCTCGGGCCTCGCTGACCTTGGCTTGCTTGTGGATCACTTCAGCGACGCGGGCGATATCCGTGCCCGAGGTAAGGAGCCGGACGCCTTTCGTTTTCAAGAGCCGGTTGACGTCGGTCCCCGGTTGGTACAGGTTGCTGTAGGCTGCGGCTGGGCTTCCTGCCCGCAGGACGATGTACGAGCCGATCAGACCCGTGAAGAACATCACCTCGGTGGCCAGGAAAAGCCACATCGCCACCTTGCCCGCCGTTATGGGCGCCTGGTGATTCGCGGTGTGTGTGTGGGCCGTGGGGGCGGCGGAATGGTCTGCCATCGCGGGGTCCACCTCGGTTCGGAACGGGTCGTCGATCGTCGATCGGTTCAGTTCAAGGCTGCGGCGCGTCAAGCCGGCAGCGGGTTCAGCAGCAGAAGCAAAAGGATCGCGGGAAGGTAGACGATCGAGGCCCGAAGCAAGCGTCTCGCGGACGTGTCGGAAACCTCCGCCCAAAACTTCACCGCATAGTTCAAATAGAAGAGCCCCATCGCGAGGGCACCGACGAAATAATAGGGTCCGGCCAGTCCGATTGCCGAGGGCATCAACGCCGCCGGCAAGAGGGCCAAAGCATGGAACGCGGCCTGGCGGCCGGTGATCGCTCCCGAGGGGTCGACCGAGGGAAGCATCTTATGTCCGCCCCGGGAATAATCGTCACGATAAATCCAGGCGATCGCCAGAAAGTGCGGAAACTGCCAAAGGAAGAGGATCAGAAAGAGAACCCACGCCTCGACCGAAAGTTGCCCGGTGGCCGCGGCCCAACCGATCACCGGCGGCAAGGCTCCAGGCACCGCGCCGATGGCCGTGTTCAATGTTGTGATCGGTTTCAGCGGGGTGTAGACAAACACATAAAGTACAAGGGTGCTCAACGCGACGGCCGCCGCGGTGAGATTCGCCGCGAGGACCAGCGTGACCAGTCCCGATATCGAGAGCGCGAGGCCAAAAAATCCGGCCTCGGTCGGCGTGACCTGGCCCGTGGGGAGCGGCCGGTTCCGGGTCCGCTTCATTTTTTGATCTCGGACGCGCTCCAGTAGCTGATTCCAGGTGCTGGCCCCGCTCGCGACAAGACCCGTGCCAAGTAACGTGAGAAAGAGCGTCGAGGGATTCGACGCACCTCGGGCACCGAGCAAAAATCCCGTGGCCACGGTCACAAGGACCATGACCGTGATCCGCGGCTTCGTCAATGCGACGAACGCCGAGACGCGGCTTCGCGCTTCCGCCAAGGCGAGCTCTGCCGAGGTTGTCTCTGAAGCGACAGGACCCGCACGGCCGAACGAGACAGCGGTCTTCACGAGACGGCCTCCAGGTTCAATAGGGAGGTCTCCGAAATCGTGCGTGGACGCTCGGAATGGGAGCGCGTTCCCGCAGGAGCCAACCGACGATGAGCCGTCAGGGCGAGCACCACACCCGACGCCAGAAGCAAAGCCCCGTTCGTTTGGTGGCCCGTACGAAGCATGGCCTGCCAGAGCGTTGGCATTCGAGGGTTCCCTCCCAGCGGGAGCATCAACCAAAGTGCCAGGAGTCCGAGCAAGACTTGTAAGGACGCCACCCATCCCACCGCGCGTGCTGAGGGGCGAAGCGAAGGAACGTCGCCCGCGTTCCGATTGACCCGCCCGGCGGTCGCGAGGGCGAATCCCAGAACAATCACCGCCAGAACAATGTGCGACCAGAGGGCGGGGGTCGTCTTGAAGTGACGGAACCAGGCTCCCACCACGATCTGGACGTAGATCAAGGTAAGCAGAGCAAACGCCCATCTTCGCAAATCGGCCGGGTCGTTCTTCTGCGCCTCGCTCTGCATCCAGCCACGACTCGTCACCACGCAGAGGGCGACCATGAATCCAAAAAACGCCTGGCCGAACGCGCCATGAAACGCGGCCCAGGTCGTCGAGATCTGGCTGACTCTCAGCCCTCCCATGATTCCCTGAGTGATCACGGCGGCCAGAGCCAGAAGACTCAACGACTTGACCCACTTCCTTGGCTCGAAGGCAAGGAACCAGCCTGTAAGCAGGAGCGTCGCCAGACCCACGGCCGAGCCGTAAAGGCGGTGCGTATGTTCAACCTGGACGCCGAACGGGGCGTTCCAGAAGTTGTAGAGAAACATGTTCGCGCCGAACGTGGTCGGCCAGTCGGGCACCGCCATTCCCACGCCGTACGAGGTGACCGATCCCCCGATGAACAGCAGAGGGAGGGTGAATGCCGCCGCGCACAGCGCGATCCAGTGCGTCCCGGATCGGTATCGGGGATGGGGATTGGTTTCAAATGCGAGTGAATCGGCGTTCATCGAAAATCGTGGTCGTTGGAATTTTGATAAGTCGTATGGGAGGCCGGATCGGTCATCTCGCCCAATCCGGCCCGCACAGGTCACGTCTCGCGGGTTCGGGATCGATCACGCATCACCCATGACCGGGTCGATCGCAGGATCGGTGGGCCGCATTGGTTCGGTCTGAAGCATAAAGTCTGTGTCGTGTCCCGGAACGCTATATTCGTAAGGCCCGTGGTAGACCGTCGGCAGCGTGAGGAAGTTGTAGTGCTCCGGCGGAGAGGTCGTCGTCCATTCCAGCGAGTTCGAATGCCAGGGGTTATCGCCTGACTTCGGACCCGCGACGATACTGTAGAGGAAGTTGAACGCGAAGATGAGCTGCGCAGCGCCCAGGCCAAACGCGCTGATGGTCATGAACTGGTTCATCCCGATCACTGTCGGGTTGTTGAGATACGCAAACCCTGTGTAATCGGCATAGCGGCGTGGCATTCCGTGCATGCCGACGATGTGCATCAGGAAGAACGTGCCGTTGAAGCAGAGGAACGTCAGGAAAAAGTGAATCTTTCCGAGCCTTTCGTCCATGATTCTTCCGAACATTTTCGGGAACCAGTGCGTGATCGCTCCGAAAAGGGCGAACATGCTGCCGCCGAAGAGGACATAGTGGATGTGGCCGACGATAAAGTACGTGTCGTGAATATGCATATCGATCGGCGTGGCCGCCATGAAGATTCCCGACAACCCGCCGATGATGAACATGGCCACAAACGCCATGGCGTTGAGCATCGCCGATGTGTATTGAATGCGTCCGCCCCACATCGTTCCCAGCCAGTTGAAGACCTTGATGGCCGAGGGCAGGGCGATCATCATCGTCGAGAGCATGAACGTCGCACCGAGCGCGGGATTCATGCCGGACTGGAACATATGGTGTCCCCAGACGATGAAGCCCAGGCCGGCGATCCCCGCGATGGCGAAGACCATCGGCTTGTAGCCGAACAGGGGCTTGCGTGAGAATGTGGCGATGATATCGGAAACCATGCCCATACCGGGCAAGATCATGATGTAGACGGCGGGGTGCGAGTAGAACCAAAACAAATGCTGGAACAGGATTACCTGGCCGCCACCGGTTTTCGGAGGAGCATTGGCCACCGACCAGTTGTAAGGAGAGAAGAAATTCGTCCCGATGGTCCGGTCGAGCAGTTGCATGATGAGCGCTGAGGTCAGCACCGGAAGTGCGAACGCTTGGAGGATGGCCGTGATAAACATCGCCCAGACGGTCATCGGCATCCGGAACATCTTCATGCCTGGAGCGCGAAGCATGAGAATCGTTGTGATGTAGTTGATCGAACCCATCAACGACGAGATGCCCGCGAACAAGAGCGCTCCCAGCCAGAACGTCTGACCGTTGAGTGATCCAGGGGTTGACCATCGCGAGGTTGAAAGGGGCGGGTAGCTCGTCCAGCCAGCCTCGGCGGGACCACCTTCGACATAGAACGAGTACATCATCAAAATCATCGCGGGCGGCATGAACCAGTAGCTGAACATATTCAGCTTGGGGAAGGCCATGTCGCGTGCACCGATCATCAGCGGAATCAGGAAATTACCGAACGCCCCCGTCAGCAGCGGGATGATCACGAAAAAGATCATGATCGTGGCGTGCATCGTGAAGAGCTTGTTGTAGAACTCCGGCGGCATCCGATATCCGTACGACGGGCTCGACCAAAGCAGTTTGTTCAGAATCGGCATCGTGGACCAGGGCCAGGCCAACTGCCATCGCACGGCAAGGGCCAAAAGCCCGCCCAGCACGAAGAAGATGAGCCCTGAAAACAAGAACTGAATGCCGATCACTTTATGGTCGGTCGAGAAAACGTAACGCCGAAGCACGTTGGTGGGCGCTTCGTGGATGTGGTCGTGCCCGGACCCGTGGCCGTTCCCGGTATGAGCGTGTGAATTGCCGGCCGGCGTCGTGCTCTTGGCGTGGTCGAGACTCATGATGAGCTTATCTCCCGTTCGGACCGGCGGCCATGGTGAGCTGGCTACGGTTCTGTTCGGCGATGGCTTTAACTTGCCATTCGGCGAACTCCGACTGTGTTTCGTGGACGGTCACATTGCCCCGCATCTTGTAGTGTCCCCAACCGCAAAGCTCGGCACAGAGCAACTCGTAGCTTCCCGAGCGGTCAGAGTCGAACCAGACCGGGATCACCAGGCCCGGGACTGCGTCTTGTTTGATCCGAAATTGCGGCAAGAAAAATGAGTGCAGCACATCGCTGGACCGGAGGTTGATCAGAGCGGGCTTTCCCTTGACGAAGTGCAGGTCGTTGACGGTCATCAGGTCATCGTTGGTGTGCAGCTTTCCGTCGGGTCCGGGATATCGAAAAACCCACTGAAACTGCCGAGCCGTTACCTCGGCGAGCGGCTGAACCTTGGGCATCGAGTTGCGAAACTTGATGCTCGCCCAGGTTCCCATCTGATAAAGGGCGATGAAGACGAGGATCGCGGCCGGAATGATGGTCCAGACCACCTCAAGGCGCTGACTGCCGTGGAAATAAGTGGCGACGGCACCCGGCCGGTCGACATAGCGCCACGCCGCGTAAACGAGGGCGACCTGCGTGCCGATGAAGACGATACCCGTGATCCAGAGGATGATCACGAAGAGGCTGTCGATCTCGCGCCCGGAGGTGGAGATGACGGAGCCGCCTCCTTCACCCGAGGGGTTTGGTAACCACCAATCCGGGGCGAACGGGGCATAGAGAAAGACCGCGACACTCGCGACCGCGGCAAAGCCGAACAGGAGGCTCCAGTAACGCACGAATTCGCTCCCCTTTATCGGGTCGGGCTGACGGGGCAAGGGGCGGGAGTTTCGCTCCCATACCAAGCCGCCGGGGCGTCTCACAAGCAAGGCCGGGCGGGAAACTCCGGTTTGATCCGGTCGGCCCCCACCGCGCCTCGGCCGTTGCGATTGTTTAAGGGTGAAAGTTTAAAACCGTTGAGCGATCTCAAGTCCGCAAACTCAGCGTCCGGCAACCGCAGGGGCCGGTAGCTGGGCGGGGGGGGCGCTTGGTAGCGTCGCCCCTTCCAGGAGCGAAGCATCGTAGGGCAATGCCAGAACGAAGTTCACGAGATCCCAGATCATCGAGGGCTCGAGCGTGGGGTAATGCGCGGGCATCTTGGCACCGTTGATCCCCTTGGCGATGCGCCAGTAAATGTCGATCGGCCGACGACCCCCCTTGTAGACTCCGCGGTTCAAGTTGGCGGGTCGAAGTGGGGTTCCCCACTCATCAAGCGAGTTGTTCCAGAGTTCGCCCGTCTTGCGGTTGATCTCGGCCGTATACCGGCCTCCGGTAAAGGGCAAACCGTGGCTGACCAACGACTTCGTTTCCAGGTCGTTGACCAGGTTTTCGACAATCTGGGCCAATGAAGAAACCTCTCCCCATTGGGGAACATCATAGCCAGTCTTCGAGATCAAAGTCTCGATCTTGGTCTGGTCGTCAACGCCTAGCTTCGCCTTTAGCGCAGCGGTCAGTTCGTTGAAATTCGGCGGATTCGACGCGACCGACGTCCCATGTCCCTCGGAAGCGGGCGAGGCTTCACTGATAATCTGGAGGAGATCAAGCTGGCCGCTTGTCAGCCCGAACTTCTTGGAGATCTTGCCTCCGAAGACCACATTGTTGAAGACATCCTGACCCACGATACTCGGGCCGTTGCCGATCGCCTGCGGGCCGTGGCACGACGTGCAATCCACCTTGTTTCCCGTTTTGTTCAAACCCAGGAACAATTCACGACCGCGAAGCACGCTCTCACTCGTTGAGGGCGGGCAAGGGATCGGAGGATTCATCGCCTGCGATTCGGCGGTCTTCCACTTGTTAAAGACCACCTTGGCGGAGTCGACAACCACGTCGGCGGGAAGCTCTCCCGAGGAGATGACCTCTTCGATCAAAACCCCCTCAGTCTCTCCCCGCATGCTGAGGAAAATCATATAGTCGAGGACCTGCTCGATCTCGTTGGAACTCATTTGCGCCTCGAAGGCGGGCATCGAAGTGCCATGAAGTCCATAAAGAAGCGTCTTTCGCAGGTCGTCGCGGGTTGGCTTGGCACCTGTCGGGGTTGAGGTAAATTTGAAAAGACCTTTGCGATAGTCGCGCGGTCGCGGGAACAGGAACGCCGATGTCGGACCGTCCCCAGCGCCTGACACTCCATGGCAATGCAGGCAGTGCGTCCGGTAGAGGGAGTAGCCGCCGGCCTGTTGAGCCTGCAAGCCCCCTCGCGTCTGCGCGACGATCGGTTGCTTTTTTTCGGACCTACCGGAGTCCCGATAATTCGCGAGTCGAATTCCTCCGTGAAGGAATCCGGAACCCTCGGGCACCTTGATGTGCTGGGGGTCGGTGCCGTAAAGGTCGACCATCGCCTTCCGGACGGCCTTCTGAAGGTCGGGCTTTTCCTTAAGGTTCGGGTCGGTGCTGAGGCGCTCGCTCTCAACGTAGGACAGCGGTCCCACACCCAAGAGGTCGCCGCACCCGGAAATCGTGAAGAGAGCGGAAAGGGCCAGAGCGATCGGTCCGACGACCGACGCCGGGCGGAATGGGAACCGCGAAGTCACGCGCGAATCCTCCCAACAAGTTTCCATACGAACCGGGTTTCCATTGGAACCGGTATGTCAAACCCGGTCAAAACAATGAGCCGCCCGACCTGCCGACAAGGGCATATCGAAGCGCTTACGGACGGATCCATCACGTCTATCACCCGTCCCAACCCGTGGCGAAAGTCAATTATGTGAGCGGAAAGTCAGGCGACCATTTTCAAGCGCCCCTCAAGGGCCGCAACCCTTCGAGGCTTTTGAGTTGGCAATTCGGCCTCGTCGCCTTTCGCAGTATCGTAGCGGCACACTTGTCCCCCCACAAGGTCCACACCGATTTCGTTTTCTTCAGACTTTACGAAAAAACTATCGAACCAACTTTCCCTGCCTGGAAATCAAACCCCCTGGTGAAGACCTCGGCGAGATCCAGGCGACCCTCACACCACTACCATGTTTTTGTACGCAAGCACACTGAGGGCGGCTAGATGGCCAATGTGAAGTAGAAAGATTCGTTGTAAACACATATAAGTTAAAGGATTATGACGAAATAACACGAGTCTTTTCGTAAACCCGACCTGGCACCTTGCCTCAAAGAAGCGATGATCTTGGTGCATGTTCCCTGAAAAATTCTGAAGGGAGTCGCTCGATCTGGGCACGAACGCGGCAAGCGATACCGTCCGACTTCTGGACTTTGAAGTTCTACCCCAATCTCCTCGTTCGCGGGTTTCAAGAACTTGGTTTTCAGATTTGCCGAGTCCCTGGCCGATTCTCAACCGAGTGCGAACCAAGACCCGCCGCCCTCAAGACCGACCCGTCCGACGCCGTTCCCGGTTCGGATACGATCACCGATTCTGGGGCGAAGTCCCGGAGGCGGATCGCGTTTCGCCGACTTATTGGGGGACGACCCGTCGGCCTTTGCCTTGCCTTGCGTTCATCGCACCGTTGTTGCTCGC
>JAYVYS010000131.1:0-2458 GCA_043784005.1 Isosphaeraceae bacterium | reverse complement strand
CAAAAACTGGCGAGGAAGCCGACAACTTTTTGCCCCGGCGAACCACCTCAGAATCTGCGAAACTTGAACTTAGTCCTATCACAATCATCAAGGGAGCGAAAGTTTCATTCCGCTCCGCGCCGAGTATAATTGCCTTTCGAAAGAATCAAACACTCCGGGACGCCGGCCGTCGGGAAAGTTTGAACAGCGGATATACTTTGTCGCAAATTGCGGATATGGGAGATTTTTGTGTCAATGTCCCGGGAAAGCGACAGCGGTTTGTACGGCATCTTGAACCTGAATAAGCAGGGAGGAATGACGTCCCGGACTGTGGTGGATCGGGTTGTCAAGACGGTGGGAAAGGGCGTCAAGGTCGGACATGCGGGGACGCTCGATCCGCTGGCAACCGGGATACTGGTCGTCTGCGTCGGCCCGGCGACCCGGCTGATCGAGTACGTTCAGCGCCAGACCAAAACCTACCGGACGGTGGTCCGCCTCGACGCGATTAGCGACACACTTGATGCCGATGGGAACGTGACCGAGATCCCAGGCAAGGCGGACCCCGGCCTCGACGCAATTCGCGGAGCGATGGCCGCTCAGGTCGGGACAATCTTGCAGCGTCCCCCGGAGTTCTCGGCCTTAAAGGTCGCCGGAAAGAGGGCTTATAGCCTCGCGAGGGCGGGGAAGTTGGTCGTTCTCGCTCCGCGCCTGGTGACGATCCATTCGGTCCAGATCGTCACTTACGACTGGCCCCGATTAACGCTTGAGGTGGTCTGCGGCGGTGGGACGTATATCCGCGCGATCGCGCGAGATGTCGGCGAAGCACTGGGATGCGGAGGGCTCGTCGAGGTGCTTGAACGAACCAGGATCGGAGACTTCGCCATCGACGACGCGATCGATCCGGGAACCTTGACCCCCGAGACGGTTCGAAGTCTGCTCCGCCCGGCACTTGAGGCCGTCACGCAGCTTCCGTCGGTCCGGCTATCGACGGAGCAAGTTGCCGAAATCGCGATGGGGCGTGCGGTCGTTGTGAGCGAGCCACCGCAGTCGGGTGAAATCGCCCTATTAGCGCCAGATGGCATACTTATCGCGTTGGGAGAGATGAACGCCGTTTCGGGAAAGATCGAGCCCCGGCGCGTGCTGATCGGGGTAGGACATGCCGACGCTTCTTTGAAACTATGAGAGTTGGAGGTCGAGCCGCCGAGTCGCAGAGTCCCCGAGCCTTTGGTAAACCTTGAGCATTGGACAATTCTCGGGTTCCTCAGGATTGGAGACTGACCATGAACTACGTCGGCATCGACCTCCATAAAAAGACGATCGTTCTCTGCGTCATGGACCAAGACCGCAAGATCGGCCATCGTCGCACCTTCTCGTGTTGCGAGGTCGAGGCGATCGTCGCGTTCTTCCGCGAACTCGGTCCTTTCCAGGTGGTTGTCGAGGCCACCGCCAGCTACGAATGGCTCCCATCGACCGACTCCTCGACAGCGCGAACACCGCACGCTGGTCCGCCATCGTCAGTACCTCAAGGGGTGCGCCACCGCCTTGAAGAACAAGATGCGACTGATCGTCGGCAATTACAACGCCGACCGCAAAGACCTTTTCAGCGTCAAAGGCTGGGAGCAGGCCTTGAAGGGGGTCAAGGTCAGCGCCAGTGATCGGTTCGTGCTCGACCAGTTGCACGCGGATTGGGAATTTCTCGAAGGGCAAATCCACGACCTGGCCAAGCAGCTTAAGGAGTTCGCGTCGGTCGCCCCGGCTCGCGAGGCCGAGGCGCGTGCCAAGCTGTCGACGATCAAGGGGGTGGGTCCGGTGACGATCGACGTGGTGGTCAGCGAACTGGGTGACGTGAGCCGGTTCAAGTCGAGCAAGGCGGTGACTTCGTACGCCGGCTTGGCCCCGAGTGTTCGTCAAAGCGCGGGCAAGGGGAAGAACCTGGGGATCACCAAGGAAGGCTCGCCGCTGTTGCGTTGGGCGCTGGTGGAGGCGTCGTGGCGGGTGGTCGCCCAGAGCGCGGCGTGGGAGCGGATCTACGAGCGGATCAAGAAGCGATCCGGCGGCAAGAAGGCGATCGTGGCGGTGGCGCGTCGGCTTCTGGGCGTGATGTACGCGATGCTCCGCGACGGCACCAACTACGACCTCTTGAAGGTCGGCGAGTCGCCGCTGGCCCCGAAACCGGACCTGAAGGCGGCGGTGTGAACCACGAGGAGACAACGGATCGGACGAAGATTGGCGTGACCGAAGCATCAATGGTTTGAGGGAAGACAGGCGGTGCCCAGGTGGGCGTGACGACCAAAGGACGACCCCGTAACGAAGCCCGAAGGCGGCCCCATCGCCGACCTTCGGCACATTGAATGGTGGCGTCCCTTGGATTCCGGATTTCTGGCGACGTCCGAGTGATCGGACGATCCCGCATAGATGGTTGAGCGTCACAGTCACGTCGGCATCGGCTCGTAGTGTTTGACGGGGTCTGGGGGGAAAC
>JAYVYS010000130.1:0-5707 GCA_043784005.1 Isosphaeraceae bacterium | reverse complement strand
GGATGGCGTTGGGAGATCGGGGCGGACAACGCGGACTACTACTTCGCTGTGTCGGGTCCAACCGACCAGGACCACCAGTGTCCTTGAGATGTGCTCCGCGAACAAGTGGAAAAGAGAATTTTTCCGAAATCTCCCAGGATTTCGCCGATTGATCCGTTCAAACCGTGCCGGGAGACACCACGGCAGGCGCTCGGGCGATCGCCGAGCTCCCCCGTGATGTGTAAGTCGTTCAGAATCCGACTTGCCTTCGTGCCTCGTAAATCGCGACCGCGGCCGCATTGGCGAGGTTCAAACTTCTCGCCTCCGGAAGCATCGGAATGCGAAGCCGGCGTTCCTCGGGCTGCGCATCGAGCCAGGTCGCGGGGAGGCCGCGACTCTCCGGACCGAGAATCAGCGCGTCTCCCGGTGAAAACGTCGCCGCGCTATGGATTCGCCATGCTTTGGTGGTGAACGACCAGAGGCGTTCCTGGCCTATGGCTTCCACTGCGGCCTGGAGCGAATCGACGACGTTCCAGGACAGGTGCTCCCAGTAATCCAGACCCGCCCGGCGACGGTTCCGGTCGTCGATCCGGAATCCCAAGGGGCGAACCAGCCAGAGCGTCACCCCGGCCGCGACACAGGTGCGTCCAATCGCGCCGGTGTTCGCGGCGATCTCGGGTTCGACGAGCACAAGGTGGAGCGGAGGAGGCCTCATGCGCGTTCAACTCGGTCCGTCACTTGGCACGCTCCCAGACCTCGTCGATCACGTAATCGGCGTTGTTCACTTTTACAACGCCCTTATGATGCCATTTTCCACCTTCAAGCGACCATGTGAATTCGGCCGATTTTCCGACGAACTGGGCGAAGCTGTCGCCGATCGCATATTCAATGTACTCGGTGTATTTCTCCCCTTGCAGAGTGTAGCGACCGCCGAGGCCAACCTGGACCTTGCCGTCATTGAGCCACGTCCACGTGTAGCGGCCGTCCGTGAGGAGTTTGATCTGCTTCTCTCCTTCGGGTACCGCCGTCTGTTCCTTGACATCTCCGTTTTTTTGGGTGGTCAGCACCCAAGCGCCATCAAGTTTGGACGCGGCGGGCCTTACTTTCGGCTCCTCCGCCCCAACGAAGGCGCCGAACATCGTCGCGACCAAGAATGCCGAAACAATCGCCCCTTTCATCTGTCGTCCCTTCCCTTCAGTGCTCGACCTTTCAAACCATTGTTGAAGATCGTACGATATGGGATGAGAGAAGCAATGATCGTCCCGCCTTCGACCGCTCCTCCGCGATGGCTTGAGCTTCCCGCCTCCGCAACCCCAGGCGTCGTCCTCATGCAATTTGCCAATGCGTGCCGCGTGCTCCGAATCGTCGGCCATCTGAGCCTGTTGTTCTGGTTCATGGCCGGAACTTCCTTCGCGGCGGAACCGCGCCCCGCGTTCTCATCCGAGCAGGTCGCGTTTTTCGAATCCAAGGTCAGGCCCGTACTCGCCGCCTCTTGCCAGAAATGTCATGGCCCGGCCAAGCAGTCCTCGGGGCTCCGGCTCGATTCGCGAGAGGCGATGCTTGAAGGGGGAGAAAATGGACCTGCGGTCGTCTCGGGCAATCCGGATCAGAGCCTCTTGATCCAGGTCGTCCGCCAGACTCACGGTGACATCAAGATGCCCCCCAAAGGCAAGTTGAACCCGACCGAGATCGAGGCGATGTCAGGCTGGGTGAAGATGGGATTGCCCTGGCCCGCATCCGTCGCGAAGGCGGAGGCCGGTGCATCGGACGACGCCTGGAAGACGCATTGGGCGTTTCTGCCCGTAAAGCCGGTGACTCCCCCGATCGTCAAGGCGCAAGCGAAAATCGTCACTCCGGTCGATTCATTTGTCCTCGACCGGCTTGAGAAAGCGGGGATCGCTCCTTCTGCTGAAGCTGATCGGCGGACCTTGATCCGCCGCCTTTGCTTCGACCTTACCGGCCTTCCACCTACAGCTTTTGAGGTGAAGGCTTTCGAGGAAGACAACGCACCCGACGCCTACGATCGTCTTGTCGATCGCCTCTTGAACTCGCCTCATTACGGCGAGAAGTGGGCCAGGCACTGGCTCGATGTCGCCCGTTATGCGGACACGAAAGGTTACGTCTTCATGGAAGAACGGCGTTACCCGTTCGCCTATACGTATCGCGACTATGTGATCCGTGCCCTTAATGAAGATAAGCCTTACAATCGGTTTCTGGTCGAGCAAATCGCCGCCGATCGTCTAGGACCGGGAAACGACCCTGGAGCATTGGCGGCCCTTGGCTTTTTGACGGTGGGTCGGAGATTTCTCAATAATCGCGAAGACATCATTGACGACCGGATCGATGTAGTCGGCCGTGGCTTGATGGGACTGACGGTCGCGTGCGCCCGTTGCCATGATCACAAGTTCGACCCAATTCCGACCGACGACTATTATTCCCTCTTCGGAGTCTTCAACTCGTCTGTCGAGCCGGCCGAGGCTCCAGAGATTCCCGCGAGCGTTTCCGAGCCGCTTCGCGAAGACTTCCGCAAGCAAATTGCCGTGAAACAAAAGGGTCTTGACGAATTCCGGAACAAGAAAATCGCCGAGATTCACGAAGAACTCTCATCACATGCTTCCGTCTACCTGAAATTGGCCGTCGAACTCAATTTCGAGGCCAAGAACCCCAATCTTGATGAGCGTGCGAAGTCTGAAAAACGGAATGCGGGTCTGCTCCGCGGCGTGATCATGCGATGGAAGACGAAACTGGACGCCACGAGGGGTTCCGCCGACCCGCTGTTCGCCCCTTGGCACGCCTTCGCCGCGATCGTGGGTCCCGAGTTCTCAAGACGCGCGCCCGGCGTAGCGCAAGCGATGGCCTCGGTTAACGATCCGAAGCTTAACAATCCCGTGCTGGCCCAGTCGTTCGCCGACCACCCGCCGGGCACAATGGCCGAGGTCGCCGAGCGCTACGGCACGCTTCTCACCGAAGCTGCGGAGAAAGGGCGCGAGGCGGAAAAATCCGGAGCCAAAACACTCGCCGAGCCGGGCTGGGAACCTCTTCGACTCGTTCTCCAAGGCGATGACGGGGCCCTCGCGGTCAAGGCCGACACTCTTACACGGTTGCTCGATCGTCCCGACAAGAACAAGTTGAACAGCCTGGACCAGGCGGTCGCGGCGGTTCGTGCGAGTCATCCGGGATCGCCTCCCCGAGCGATGGTCTTAGATGACGCCCCCAAGCCGATCGAACCCCGCGTCCTCGTGAGGGGCAATGTCGGCAGGCCAGGGAAGCAGGTTCCTCGGCAGTTCCTCGCGGTCCTTTCCGGACCCGACCGCAAGCCCTTTAAAGACGGCAGCGGCAGACTCGAACTGGCCCGAGCGATCGCGAGTCAGGAGAATCCGCTGACGGCGCGCGTGCTTGTGAATCGCGTCTGGTTCCAGCACTTCGGCGCGGGGCTCGTGTCCACGCCGAGCGACTTCGGCAGGCGAAGCGACCCGCCAAGTCATCCCGAGCTGCTTGATTGGTTGGCTGACGATTTTATGAGCCACGGCTGGTCGATCAAGCATCTCCACCGCCGTATCGTCCTTTCCTCGACCTACCGCCAGCAGAGCGCAAGTCGTCCCGATGCCGTCGCCATCGATCCGGAGAACCGGCTCGTCTGGAAGTTTAATCGCCGAAGACTCGACTTCGAGTCGCTGCGGGACGCCCTGCTGAGTGCCTCCGGTGCGCTCGATTCCTCCGTGGGCGGGCGGCCCGTTCCGCTGTCCGATACGCCGTTCACGACCCGGCGGACTGTCTACGGTTACATCGACCGGCAAAATCTCGACGGCGTCTTTCGCACGTTTGACTTCGCCAGCCCGGATTCCTCAAGTCCGCGACGATACACGACCATCGTGCCCCAGCAGGCCCTCTTTTTGATGAATAACCCGTTCGTTATTGAACAGGCCAAGCGGTTGGGGGCGTTGCCCGAGCTGGCCGAAGGTTTGCCGGCGAATCGGGTGAACCGACTTTACCGTCGCCTGTTCGGCCGCGAGCCGACCGCCGGTGAAACCACACTCGGCATCGGGTTCGTTCAGTCTCAGGAGCGTTCGGGAACGTCGGGGATGTCGCCTTGGGAAGAGTATGCCCAGGTCTTGTTGTTGACGAATGAATTCGCTTTCGTGGACTGAGGATGACGACGACATGAATTTCCCGGCCCGATCAACGGCCCTTTGGAGTGAGACGGCTTGCCCGACGCTCTCAACAGCCGAACAAACCGGAAGCAAGCTTCCGCACTCCAGAACATCGGTTCAAAATTTCCCAGAGGCACACATGCGTAACACATTCACATATTTTTTTATATTGTTCACATTCGTGTTCTTTTCACGATTCTCAGCGATCCGAGCCGAGGCCGCGGAGCCTTTGACGGGTAGGTCTTATCAGCTCAAGATCTCCGCGAATATGAAAATCCTCCCGCCGGATCATATCAAAGAACCACCAGTCGAACTCGAGACTCTGGCCCGTGTCGAGTATCTGATCGCTCGCAACGAGAATCGCGAGGAGATCTCGATCCACTCCGAGGCGATGACGGAGAAGCAAAAAGGGCAACTCGTTCAGCAAACATTGATGAGCCGCAATCTGTTTCGCGGCTCCCCGGCACGAGGTGTTCCGGCGACCGAGATCTTGTTCGATAACGCTCCTCTCCCGCTTCAGCAAGCTCTCCTTTCCTACGATACGCCGATCCTTTTAATAACCCATGACGCGACCGGCAAGGAAACCGCCCGCAAGTCTCTGGCGCGTGGCCAGCTTCGTCAGCATCTCACCGAATTGGCAGAGACAATCCTATCGATACACGCCCCATTTCCCGAATCAGAGGCGACCTGGAATGTTCCCGCCAAGCTCGCGCTGGCCACGGGGAACGCCGCGACCGGAATCCTGACCTTCGAGAAGGCCGGACCTCCCTCCGCCGCGACCGCTCCGGTGAAAGTGAAGGTTTCCGGCGAACTCAATGCGGCGGGAACGATCGGCCAGGCGAAGGTCAAGAATGGCCGTTACGTCATCCAAGGCGAACAAACCTACGACCCGATTGGCAACGCCTGGAAAGCGGCACGTTGGCAGATCGCGCTGACCATGGAGCTTACCGACCTGAAAGATCAGCCCTTCGGAACATCGAGCGGCACCCTCGAATTGGTGATGGTCGCGATCGAACTCGCGACGCCGGTCATCAAGCCGGCGGCCGGGCCCGCTGCGAAGCCTACTGCGACCTCACCCGTCACAACCTCTCCCGCCTCGAAAACCATCGCTCCGGCGACGAAGCCCGCGGCTCCCCCGGCCAAGGCGACGATCCCCACTGCCAAGCCCGCTCGGAATTGACGTGCGCAAGGCATCGGATTCCCGAGAGACTCTTCGGAACAGAGCGAGCCTGAATCATCATGAATGAATCTCACCACCACGCGCCGCCCCGAGCACTCACCCGTCGCGAAGCCCTGCAACGCGGCGGGATGGGTTTCGGAGCCCTTGCGCTGTCGAGTCTAATGACGGAATCCGGCCTATGCGCCGCTCCCACAAGCACTCCGCCGGTCAATCCGCTGGCTCCTCGGCCGCCGCAATTTCCGGGTAAGGCAAAGCGAGTGGTCCATCTGTTCATGAACGGCGGGCCATCACACGTCGATACGTTCGATCCCAAGCCGATGCTCGACAAGTATCACGGCAAGCCGGTCCCATCGAGCCGTCCCACCGAGCGAAAAACCGGCGCGGCGTTTCGCTCACC
>JAYVYS010000129.1:0-2925 GCA_043784005.1 Isosphaeraceae bacterium | reverse complement strand
GCGAAGTTACCGAAGGACGTGCGCGAGGCCTTCGCGACGACTCCCGTGGAACGCTCGGCGTTTCAGGAGGACCTGCTCAAGAAATACGCGACTCAGATGGCCGTCGCACCCAAGACAATGGAGTCGGCGATGAAGCCGGCCGATCGCCGCGTCTGGACCGAGCTTGGCGGCGAGATTCGGGACCTGGTGAAGCAAAAGCCGGAAGGGCCTCCGATGGCCAGCGGTATGACCGATTCCGACCCGAAGGGGATGCCGATTCATCTGCTTGTCAAGGGAAATTACAAGAATCCCGACGAGGTGATTCCTCCCGGATTTCCTTCAATCTTCGCGGAGATCCTGCCTCCCTTTGAAGATCATCCGAACGGGACCACCTCGGGGCGTCGGCAGGCTCTCGCCGAGTGGCTGACACGCCCCGACCATCCGCTGACGGCCCGCGTGATGGTGAATCGCCTCTGGCAGAACCATTTCGGTCGCGGGATCGTGCCCACGCCAAGCGATTACGGTATCCAAGGGACGGAGCCGTCTCATCCGGAACTCTTTGATTGGTTGGCCACGGAGTTCATCGCCAAAGGCTGGGGGATGAAGGCGATGCACAGGCTCATGGTCACGAGTGCGACGTACCGGCAATCCAGCACGGCGTCGTCGAAAACGATCGAGATGGACCCGGAGAACGCCCTTTTCTCGCGGATGTTCCGCCGCCGGCTCGAAGGCGAAGCCGTCCGCGACGCGCTCCTTGCCGTCTCGGGAACGCTTGACTCCCGGATCGGCGGACCGAGTGTTTTCCCCGACCTGCCCCCGGGTTTGGAGACGCGAGGCGGCTGGATTCGGTCCGCCTCCGAGCAAGACCGCAACCGGCGAAGTATTTATGTCTTCGTGCGACGAAACCTCAAATACCCGCTTTTCGACGCCTTCGACTCTCCCGACACAAACACCACGTGCGCCGAGCGTAATGTGACGGTCAACGCGCCTCAAGCGTTGATGCTGTTGAACTCGGATCTGGTTTTGGATCAAGCACGCGCGTTTGCAGGTCGTCTCCTGTCCTCGACCAAAGACCGGAACGACCTCGGGAACGTGGTCGAGACCGCGTATCAGCTCTCGTTGGGCCGCTCACCGCAGCCCGAAGAGCGCAAACGCGGAGTGGCCTTCCTCCAGAATCAACCCGCCATTCTCAGCGAACGGGCCGCCGACCCGAAGACGCTCGACCTGCCTTCTCCGATGCCCGAGGGATACGGCCCCGCGCAAGGCGCGGCCCTTGTCGACTATTGTCATGTAATCTTGAATCTGAATGAATTCGTCTTTGTGGATTGAGGTTGGCGTTCTCAATAATGACGAACCAGATCTACCATCGGCTAACGCCGTATCTCTCGGATCACTATGGAGATATCGCAAGCGTATTGGGACTGATTGTGACTTTTGTCGGCTTCGTCGCTACAATACAAAAGGTGAAGGAAGCTCAGAAGAGTGCTGAAGAAGCGAGAAAGGCGGCGAAGCAGGTTGTCTTCAGAATCAGCGCGCAAGTATTAGTTGAAGATACAAAACACTTGATCGATGTTGTCAAGCATTTGAACTCTGCGTATCGAAACAAAGAGTGGGGTTTCGCGATCTATTTGAGTGAAGAGGTGAAGATCAGGATCGCGTTGTTGAAAGGCGCTGAAGAACTTTCTGAGGACGAAAAAAAGGCGATCATCAGTTCAACTGATGATTTCCGGCTCCTCATGCCCAAGTTAGACAAACTGCATGGAGGTAGCGAGTTGAAGACCTTTGGAAAGGAATTCTTGACCTCGACGTCAAGTCTCATCGAAGCGCTTTGCGGGATCAAAAGTCGGGCGACCAGGGATCTTATGGGGAAGAAAGATGTTTAGTAATCCTAAATTCATAATCCTCTTGCGCAACCTCTTGGAGGCGTCAATTGAGGGTAAAGTTCAATGGGAAGAAACTCCCGTAGAAGAGAGCTTCCGAGTGTTTCTTGGTAGCGCTATTGTACGTGTGAGTCGTACTTTCGACGAAGTTTTTGAGAGGACTTGCTATAGCGTTGTACTCGTTGACCAAGATGGAAAGTCGCTTGATGAGATTACCACTGGGCGCACTGATGACGAAGGTGAACAAAGGCTTCTGATAGATTTATTCGAAGTCGCTCGAAGGCGAGCGTTAGACGTGGATGGCTTGCTCGATGGCCTGATTCAGTCTCTCAATAAAAAGCGGTGACGGGAAAGTCTCGGAAACAACCAAACTTACGAGAACTTCGATGACCATTCCCCACGTGATCTGGCCAACCACTCGACGCGATTTCATGAAGCGGTCCGGCCTTGGCTTTGGCGGCTTGGCATTGGCGGCGATGATGGCCGAGGAAGACGCTCGGGGAGAGGTTCCCGAGATCGACCCGCTTCATCCCGTTTCGCCGCGCGCTCCACATCATCCGGCGAGGGCCAAAAGCTGCATCTTCCTGTTCATGGAAGGTGGGCCGAGCCATATCGACCTGTTTGATCCCAAGCCGGCGATCAAGACGTATGCCGGGAAACCGTTGCCCAAAAGCTTTGGCGAGGTCTTCACACCGATGGGGGTCGGCGGTAATACGCTCATGCCCACCCGTCGGAAGTTTGCCCAGCATGGGGAAAGCGGCACGTGGGTCTCGGACTGGTATCCGAATGTCAGCAGGATCGTCGATGACATCACACTCGTCCGTTCGTTCTGGTGCGACGGTGTGAATCATGTCGGTAGCGTCTGCCAGATGAACACAGGAAGCATTCTGGCGGGTCGGCCGAGTCTTGGCGCATGGGTGACTTACGGGCTCGGGACCGAGAACCAGGACCTCCCCGCATTCGTGGTGATGGCCGACGCCGCGGAGCCTGTTGGTGGGCCGAGGAATTGGGGTAACTCGTGGCTCCCCGCCACTTTTCAGGGAACTCCGTTCCGCAAGGACGGCGC
>JAYVYS010000128.1:0-14610 GCA_043784005.1 Isosphaeraceae bacterium | reverse complement strand
CCTCTCCGCTGGGCGTGATCGTCGACACCACCAACCCGACCTCGCCGACGAAAGTCTACCTCGACCCCTCCAGCGACTCGGGTACCTCGAACGCGGACGGCTATACCAACGTCGTCAACAAGAACGGCAATGCCCCGCTCTTCGACGTCGAAGGGATCGAGCCGCATGCGACGGTCGTGTTGATTCGCACGGACTCGAAAAATATCTCGACCGTCGTCAACATCATTCAGGATGTGACTCCGACCGGTGCGAACAGCCTCATCCAGATTGCCGACATCAACGGCAACAATACGCAGATCCCCGACAACCCCCTCGGCAATCCGATCAACACCGCGGCCCCGGCGGGCAACCCGTATTCATACACGGCCTATCAGGTCGACTTGGCGGGCAATCAGAGCAGCGGCTCGGCACCTCCCTCCTTCGGAAACCAAGGCGCGATCGTGCTCGACGGCACCGACGCCGACAATCACGGCAGCTTCGACACGACGAACAAGGTCAACCTTGCAGGTTGGCTGTACATGCAGAAGGTGCTGGACGCGATCCGCCCCAACGTCACCAGCACCAAGCGAGTGCTCGTGGCGCTGGGTGTCGATCCGTCCAAAGTGGGGAGCAACATCAACGCCTCGAACGCGACATACGCCATCGCCGACGCATTCGCGAAGTCGGGGCTTCCCGGCAGCGGCTGGAGTCTTGAGTACGTCAACGGCTCTGCCAACATCGATAAATTCCTCAGCGGACTTCCCGCCAACGCGGTGACCAATACGAATGCTTCTGCGGGCACGATCACGATCGCTCAGACCGGCTTCATGTACATCCCCACGGTCGGCCACGTTCTTGACGCGATGAGCAATGCCGATCTTACCGTGCTTAACAAACACGGCCTGGACATCGCGTCGTTCGTCAATACGGGTGCCGGGCTCTATTCCCAGTCCGAATCAGGCTTCGGCTTCGGTGGCGGTGGCGGTGGCGGTGGTAATGCTCCCCCGGCTTACGGTTGGCTCACCGCGTTGTTCCCGACCATTCAGGTGGTCGCCGTCTCCGGGTTCGCGATCAACATCCAGCTCACGCCCCTGGGCAAAAACATTTTTCCTGGGCTAACCTCGGCTGACCTTTCGGGCGGTCCCTGGCACGACTACTTTGCCGGCACCATCCCCACTTCACTAGGGGCGGTCTTCACCGACACAAACCCCAAAACCCCCAATAATCCCGCCAATACGGTAATCCTGGGCCTCTCCGCGGTTCAAACCAACGCCCCGCCGCCGACGACGGGCAACATCATTTTTGACTCGACGCCGCCGGTCGTCTCCACAATCACCCTCGATCCCGCCAGCGACACGGGAAGTTCCAACACCGACAAGGTCACTAACAAGAATAACAACCCGAGCCCCGGCAACGCCCCGGTCTTCGACGTCACGGGGGTTGAGCCCAACGGGATCGTCAATCTCTACCGGGCGACGTACAACCCCGTCACCGGGGTGACCGGCCCTGCGGTGCTGGTCAACACCTTGACCCAGGCGGCCGCCATCCCGATCGGCATCCTCCAAATCGGGGATACCAACAATGGCGCGAAGATTCCCGACGGCTATTACGTTTACACGACCAGTCAGACAGACCTCGCGGGCAACATCGGCCCGGTGAGTGCCAACCTCGTCATCCAGGTCGACGCGACCGCGCCGGTGGCACCTAATCCGCTCAAACTCGACCCCTTGACCGACACCGGTACGTTCAACAACGACTTTGTCACCAAAGATAACAACGGCAACCCGTACCCCGCCCCGATCTTCGACCTCTCCTCGGTCGAGAACAAAGCCACGGTTCAGCTCTTCCGAGCCCTTGTGATCAATGGCATCCCCGGCGCTTCGATCCTGGTCAATACGATCAACAACGTCGGCGGCGGGATTGTCCCGGTTCCCGATATCAATAACGGCAACGGTGTGATCGCCGACGGGACTTATGTTTACACCGCGATGCAAACCGACCTGGCGGGCAACGCCGGACCGCTCAGCAACGCGGTGACCGTCACGATCAACAGCAAGGTGCCCAATCCCGAACCACCGCCCGCTCCCGACCTTGAGGCCGGCAGCGACTCGGGCACGTTTAACAACGACAATATCACCCAGTACAACAACGGCAATCCGTACCCCGCCCCGATCTTCGACATCGGTACGGCTCAGCAACCCGTCGACAAGGCGGCCACGGTTGAACTCTTCCGTGCCAAGGTGGTCAATGGTGTCGCCGGTGTCCCCGTGCTGGTTAACACCCTGACGAACGTCGCTGGCGGCGTGGTCGCGATCCCCGACATCAATGCCGGCAACGGCGTGATTGCCGACGGTACTTACTACTACACCACCCAGCTCATCAGCCTCGCGGGGGTTTCCGGCTCGGTAAGCCCCGCTCTCACGGTCTTCATCTTCGCCTCACCGCCCGCCATCCCCACACCGTTTCGGCTCGACGCGGGCAGCGACACCGGCGTCAGCAGCAGCGACGGTATCACCCAGATCACCCTCTTCAATCACCCCGTGTTCGACGCCGGGAGAATCCTCAAGGGTGCCACGCTCAACCTCTATCGTGCCTCGGTAGACGCCCTCGGAAACGTGGGTGCCGCCATCCTGGTCAATTCCCTGCAAAATACCGCGGGCGGAACCGTCCAGATCAACGATCCCACCGTGATCCCCGACGGCACCTATGTCTACACCGCCCAGCAGATCGACCTCAACGGCAACTTCAGCCCGATCGGCAGCCCGATCACGATCGTCTACGACACCCAACAGCCCAATACTCCTGGCAAGCCATCGCTCGATCCTAAGAGCGACACGGGGGTCAAGGGCGACAATGTCACAAGCAACACGGCTCCCTTCCTCGACGTCCCGACCTCGATCGCGGGCCTCGAAGTCAATGCCTCATTGACCCTCGTTCGCGATGGTTCGGTGGTGGCTCGCTCGCCTTACAACCTGAGTGGCGGGACCGTCGCCATTCAGGATCCCGGCCCGGTCGCGTACGGCACCCATGTGTATCAGGCGTACCTCACCGACCTCGCGGGCAACATCAGCGCTCTTGGCGCCCCGATCACCATCACGATCGCCAATGACGCGCCAGGGACCATCAGCCTCGATCCTTCCACGGATTCCGGGGTCCAGGGCGACAACATCACCAACGCCTCCAAGCCCGTGTTCGACGTCCTGGGCGTTCAGGCCAACGGCACGCTTCGCTTGATTCGAGGCGTGCTGACCGTCGCCACCGTTCCCACCGGGATCGGCGGCACGGTCAAGATCACCGACCCGGGTCCGCTCAGCAACGGCGTCTACGTTTACACCACCCAGGTGGTCGACTCGCTGGGCAACATCAGCCCCAACGGGCCGACCCTCACGATCACGATCGACCAAAATATCCCGCTCGCCCCCACTCTTTTCAAGCTCGACTCGGCAAGCGATTCGGGAGCGAAGGGAGACAACCTCACGAACGTCACTAACCCGACGTTCGACGCCTCCTCGATCGTCGTCGGGGCAACGGTGAACTTGTTCCGCGACGGTGTCGTTGTCGGTACGTTATCCTCGTCCCCTGGCGGCACGGTCACGATCAACGATCCGGGGCCGGTCGCCTCGGGATCGCATCTCTACACCGTGCAGCAAATCAGCGCCGCCGGGAACACCAGTCCCAAAGCCGCGCCGCAAACGATTGTCATCGACACGTCGATTCCGGCCGGACCTCCCCTCTCGCTCGACTCCGCCAGCGATTCGGGGATCAAGGGAGACAACGTCACGAATGTCACGAGCCCGTTCTTCGACGCGGCCAACGTCGTGGCCGGGTCGACGCTCAAGCTCTACCGCAACGGTGTGAACGTCAAGACACTCTTGAACGTCATCGGCGGAACCACGTTGATTCAAGACCCGGGTCCGCTCGCCGACGGTTCTTACACCTACACGGCGCAACAGACCTCGCCGGCGGGTAACATCAGCTTGCTCGGGCCGAACTTGACCATCACCATCAATTCGGTTGCGCCGGCGGTGCCCAATACGCCGATCTTGGGGCTCGACCCCACCACCGATTCGGGGATCAAGGGAGACGGCATCACCTCGGTTCGCCGCCCGACAATCAGTGGTTCCGCCGACCCCTCCGTGGTTGTCATCTTGTTCGATAGTGCGAATAAGATCATCAGCTCGACCACGTCCGACGCGCTTGGAAACTTCAAGTTCCCGCTCTCGATCGACCTGGCCGACGGTGCTTATTCCTACACGGCCCAGGCCACCGACTCCAAGGGGGCCAAGAGCGCGATCAGTTCACCGCCGCTCAAGGTGACCATCGTCACGGTCGGCGGAGACTACACCGGTGATGGCAAAACCGATGTCGCCGTCTTCCGACGAACCGACGCATTCACGATGCAATGGTTTGTCCAGAACAGCGCTGTTCCCATCGGCAAGGCGTTCGGTGCCGGCAGTCTTGACGTACCCCTGTACGGAGACTTTGACGGCGACGGTAAGATTGATCTGGCGGTCTACCGCCCAACCACCGCGCAGTGGTTCGTCGCCAACTCGAGCACGGGTTATCTCGGTCAGGCCTCTCCGATCCCCGTCTTCGGTCAGGCTAACGTGGATATCCCTGTTCCCGGCAACTACAACGGGCCCGGCCCCGCCATCCAGGCCGTCTACCGGCCGACCACCGGCGAGTGGTTCACCGCCGGTAAGTTGACCTCCACGGTTGTCGTTCCCGGACAGCCTGGAGACGTTCCCGTTCCGGGCGATTACGCGAGCAACGGCACGGATCAGTTCGCGGTTTTCCGTCCAAGCACTCACACCTGGTATATTCTCAGCCCTTCGGGTCTGAAGACGATCACCCTGGGCACGAGCACGACCGACGTACCCGTTCCCGGAGCCTACGACGCGACCGCGACAAGTCACGCCACCGAAGCCGCCGTCTTCCAGCCCAGCACCGGCGTGTGGACCATCAAGGGTCCGACCGCGACGCGTACCGTCCTGTTCGCCCCCAACGATGTCCCCGCGCCCGGCGATTACGACGGACTCGGTGTCATCGAGCCGGCCGTGTATCGACCGAGCACCGCCAATTGGTATGTCCAGGGTCCCAACGACGCGAGCCCTCGGCTGATCACCCCCAATGGCTACGGCTACCCCAATCATGACTTGCCGCCGATCTCTCCGTACAAGTACCGAGCCCTGACGGGGGGCAGCGGGGTGATCATCGGGTTGGGTAAGGCGTCGTCCACGCCTGCAGTCGGGCTTGACTTTGGGGCAGGGGCCGTTGCCCTGGCTTCGACCGGCAGCGCGTCGTCCACAACCACCGTTTCCTCCGTCGTCAGTGCGACACCCACGCAAGGCGGTGCTCCGGCCACCAACGGCCGGGCTCGTCCGGCCCAGCATCTTCACGTTCAAATGCATAACAGCACCAACACTAACAATCACCACCGGGCCAAGGTCTCGGCCCACGCGGTCGACCAAGCCCTTGCCTCGCTCACGGGAGGCAAGGCCCGCCGCCACTCATTAAACTCTTGATTCGCAACGCCTCTCAGAGATGAGAATCCACGGATTCGAGATTCGAGAGACGATCAACTGATCGCAGATCAGGTCGGTTCTCGAATCTCAAATCGTGATGTCTCGAAAAGGCATTCGCTATGACGCTTCGCACTCACCGCCCGATCGGCGCGGCTCAGGCCGTTTCGGCCTTTGCTTCGACCTCAATCGGGTGAGACACGATAAGCCAGGCAACCCTCGAAAAATCGGGGGGCGAATTGACGAATGATTGCGTGCTTGCTATCATGCAAGCATTGACTGAATAATCCGGAAATTGGGGTCGTGCTTGCGGGGTCACGGCGAAAGCGCCGCGGGGGATTTCCGGATTTGACTAACGGGGCAGCCGACTGCATGTTTTATCGACCTTTCGGGTTGCCCCTCCTTTGATTCGTCCCCCACGACCAGTGACCCGCCCGTGCCCGTGCTCCTCCTCAACCGTGGTGGCGCTTCAGATAAGCGGAGATAGGCCATGAGTTCGGAACCGATCAAGGTCAAGACCACGGACAGCCGCAGTCGTTCCCAGCTCGGGACGCGTCGCCGGGAAGCACGGGGAGTCGCCCTCCGTCGTGCGGTGCTCGATACGATGGCGTTAGAGCCGCGAACACTGATGGCCACGCTGCCGCCATCGTTGTTCAGCGGAACGTCGCTGGTCGACCGCTCGGGCACGGGCAACATGAGCACTCCGTCGATCGCGATCGACCAGAACAACCCTCAGAAGCTCGTGGCCGCCTGGACCCTGAACGATCCGACGTTCGCTCCCGGGCCGACCGAGGTCGTACGGGTCGCGTTCTCAAACGATGGTGGCGCGACCTGGCAGCCGAATGGTTCTCCGGGCGGCTTCGTCGGCGATCCTTCGACCACCAATCCGACCGTCATTTTCCAGCAGGCTTTCAACGCCTCCGTCGGCTTTGACCGCAACGACAACGCTTACGTGCTCTATGAACAGAGCAACGTCTCCGCGGCCTCCGCCGCGCCCAACAACGGCGCGCTGTTGCTCTCGAAATACAATTTCACCGGCGCGACTCCCGCGCGGACGTTGACCAACAACGTCGTGTACGAATGGAATGGCAACGACGGTGCGCTCTTCCCGACCATGACCGTTGATGACACGGTCGCGAATTTCTCCGACGTCGGTACCGACGGCGTGACCCGCGTCCAGTCAAACCCCTACGCGGGCAACGTCTATGTCGCCTGGGAGACGAACGACACGATCCCGTCGTTGCAGACTCCCAACATCGCGAACTTCAACCCGAACCGCATCAAGATTGTGGCATCTTCGGATGGCGGGCAGACGTTCTCAATTCAGCAGACTTTGAACACAAACAATGATAACTTCGCGGGTGGTAAGGAAACGACCCCGAGAATCGCTGTCAGTCAGGGACGTGCTCCGGGTACCAACGGGCCGACCGACAGGGGTGTCACGCCCGGAACGACCTCGGTGGTCTGGGACGACTACTACAGTGGCCGCAATGCGAATCCGCCCTTTGACGAGATCCACGGCAACTCGGTCACGAAGACGTTCTCACAAACGTTCACAAGTGCCGGCGGTGGAATTCAGGACGCGGGACCGGGAACGCCGAATTCACCCGCCACGACCGATTTCCCCGTCACCGTCAACGTGAGCGACCCGCGTTTCCTCAGCCTCTCTAACATCAATGTCTCGGTAGCGATCTTCCATCCAGCAGTCGCCGAACTGAATGTCCAGCTGGTGCCTCCGCCGGGGAGTGGCCTTTCCCCGATCACCCTGGTCGCGAACCAGACCGATGCCGCGGGCACCGCGAACACCGGGCTCGGAATCAGCGGTGCCAATATGGGCATCTCTGTGAGCGGGAACGCGATCGGCACCGTCTTCGATGACGAAGCCACTCGCAACATCTTCGACTCCACCAACACGGGTACCAATGCCAACGCCGCCCCATACGTCGGCCACTTTCGCGCTGAGGGCGGAAGCCTCAACGCCTTGTACGCGGGTGCGACCGCCGGCGCGGCCAATTCTCCGAACAGCGTCAACGGTACCTGGACCCTTCGCGTCACCGACTTCCGCAACGGTAATGCCGGATTCGTCGCGAACTGGAAGTTGATCCTCACTTCGGGGATGACCACGACGGGCGACAACTTCATCACGACGTCGTTCGTTCGCGCCCAGCAGCCCGGCAATCAGACCGGCTCGGCCGCGACCCCGCTGGGCATCGCCCCGGACCCCGTGATCGCGTCTGACAATACGCTGGGAGCATACAGCCCGCACTCGGGCCGTCTCTACCTCGCATATGTCGACAAGTCGGTCGCGCAGTCGGCTTTCCAGAACAACCCGGCCGACAATACCGACATCTTCCTTGTCACCTCCGACGACGGCGGCCAGACCTGGACTACCAGCAACACCCCCGTCAATGACGACCTCGCCATCAAGGACGGGTATTCCGAGGCGGGCTACTTCACCAACAATCAGTTTCAGCAGGTGACAGGCCGCCCCCAGTTTTCGCCCAGCATCACGGTCGACCAGTCCACTGGCACCCTGGTGATGTCTTGGTACGACACACGCGACGACTCCGCGAAGGCTCGCGTCGCCACCTATCTGACAACCAGCATTGACGGTGGCCAGACCTTCTCGCCGGACGTGTACGCCAACGACCCGCAAACCGCCACGGACGCGATCACCGGCAAGGTCGTCAACCTGACGCCGGTTCCAGACAACGCTTCCGTCGAGCCGACGGTCGGCTTCGGCTACCATATCGGTCTGGCGGCCTACGGCGGTCATGCTTATCCGATCTGGTCGAGCAACAACAACGGCGGCAATTTCACCGGGCCGCCGATCAAGCTCGGGATCGTCACCAACACCGCCACGTATGCCGCGGGTCCGCGCATCATCGCCACCACTCAAGGTCCGATCGGCGGCCCCAACGATAACGTCAACACGACCACGGCCGCCGACGGTACCCCGCTCGCGAGTGCGTTCCAGGTTGTCTTCGACCGACCCGTCGATCCCAGCACCTTCACCCCCAGCGACGTCCAGGTCAAGTACACCGACACGACCCCGAGCAACCTCACGGGGGGATTTGTTCCGGTCAGCTCGGTGGTTCCGCTCGACAACGGGCCGTTCGGCGCGACCACGTTCCTTGTGAATTTCGCTCCTCGCAGCGGTGTGGGAACCTATAGCCTCGCGATCACCTCCGCGAGCATTCGCGACTCGATTCGGACCGCCAAGCTCGCGCTCGCTCCGGCGGGACCGACCTCCAACCTTGTTTCGACGGATGTTCCCAAGTCGATCCCGCCCCTCACAACCGTCGTTTCGAATCTCGTCGTCTCGGGTTATCCAGCCAACCAGGTCGTCGATGGCCTCACGGTCAACGTCTCAATAGCCTCGGCCGTCGCCAGTAGTCTGAGCCTCTCACTGGTCGCGCCTGACGGTACGGCGGTGTTGCTTGCCCGGTTCGAACCCTTCTTCGGCGCGGGCGGCCAGAACTACACCAACACCACGTTCGACGACCGGTCGACCATCCCCATCAGCCAGGGGTTCGCGCCCTTTACCGGCACATTCCGACCGGAATCGCCGCTCTCGACGTTCAACACCCACTCGATCAACGGTGTCTGGCAGCTCAAGGTTCGATCGGTTCGAGGGAACGGGCTCACCAGTACAATCACAGGCTGGTCGATCGGCCTGACGCCGGGCAGCGTCTCGACGGTCGTTTCTCCCGGAAACCGGCTCGATCAGAACAGCAACGGAATCCCGGGCGAGCCTTCCGACTTCTTAGCGGCTCCGTCTCCGATTTCGACCAACGTGCCCTATAGCCCGTTTGTCGGACCGTTTCAGAGCGGCACGCTGCCGTTGATCCTTCCTGGCCCGCACATCGCCTTCACAGCCCTCCCGGGTGTCGCGGCTACGGCCGACAATCTCGTCCTTGACAAGGCCGTCAGCGCCATTGATGTGACGTTCGATCGCGATATGGACCCGAGCACGGTCACCGCGGCCTCGGTGCTCCGGATCGTCAGTCCGATCGGCACGGTCAACGGGCCGTTCACGATCACGGCCAACCCGCTCGGCTCCGACCCCGATCCCGCTCATCCACGGACCTACCGGGTTGGTTTCACCGCTCAGAAGCTCAGCGGCACTTATACCGTCACGCTCGCCTCGACCATCACCGACAGGCACGGCAACGCGCTCGATACGAATCTCAACGCCGGTGTCGACTTGCTCAAGGGCGTAGTCAACGGGCCGACCAATCCCGTGCAGTACCCTGCGGTTGTCGGGAACGGAGCGATCGGCGGCGGAAAGACCATCGTCTCCACGCTGAACATCAGCGACAACTACCTGGTCCAGGGGCTCATGCTCCAGCTCAATATCACCGACAACAACGACCCGAATCTTCAGATCACGCTCGTCTCTCCCAACAACATCCCGATCATTCTCGTCCCTCGCGGCAGCGGCACCTCGGGGACCAAGTCGAACTTCACAGACACCATCTTTGACGATGCCGCCGCCTCCTTGATCCAGAACGGCGCGCCGCCATTCTTCGGACGGTTCAAGCCGCTTCAGCCGCTTAGCGCGTTCAACGGCATTTCCACGCAAGGGACGTGGAAACTGATTGTCGACGACGATCCTACCAAGCCAAACATCACCGCTGGCCGGCTCAATAGCTGGTCGTTGACGTTCCAGAAGGGCGTGCCCTCAAGCGGCCTGGGCGATCCCGTGTCCGACCAGGCGACCGCCAGTTTCCGGATCTTCAACACGTCGGTGACGAACCACCTGGCCAGCAACACATGGACCGGGGTCGGCCCGGCCTCGATGGTCGATGTCGCGTCGGGGGTGGGAGCGACGAACGGCTTCGCCGGTCGGATCGACACGCTCGCCATCGATCCCAGCGATCCCAGTGGCAATACGGTCTACGTCGGCGCGTCTAGCGGCGGTATCTGGAAGACCGTCAACTTCCTGACCAGCAGCCCGCAAGGCCCGACCTACGTTCCGCTCACCGACTTCGGGCCGACCTCGGCCATCAACATCGGCTCGATCGCCATCTTTGCTCGCAACAACGATCCGCGTCAGTCGATCATCGTCGCCGGTACAGGCGATCCAAACGTCCCGGCCTATCCCGGTGCCGGCTCGTCGGTGGGTGCCATCCAGCCGGATAACACCTACACCGGCGTCGGCTTCCTGATTTCCAAGGACGGAGGCGCGACGTGGACGCTCTCCAGCAGCGCGACTTTCGCCCCGGACGGCGGCACCCGTGTTTTCAAGGTCGTGGTTGACCCCAGACCCACGGCCAGCGGTCAGGTCATCATGTACGCGGCGGTCGGAGATAACGCGCCGAACGTCGGTGCCAATGTTCCCAGCCGCAACGGCCTGTGGCGGTCCGACGACACCGGGCAGACCTGGACCAAGTACAACAGCGGGGTGGGCGGTTTCGATGTTCCCGCGACCGACGTCATCCTCGACTATAACAGCGGAACCATTGACGCCGTCAGCAACCCGACCGGCAACATCAACACGATCTACGTCGCGTTCCCGGGCAACGGTGTTTATTCCAGTCCCAACCGTGGCAATCAACTCAACCACCTGACCGGCGGCAACGCCCTGCCGCTGGTCTTCGATAACATCGCGCAGCGTCAGGTTCCGGTCAACAACAACGTGGCCCCGACCGGGAATCCGAATCTTGTTAGCCGGATTATCCTGGCCAAGCCCGCGGTGCTCCCCAACTCCGCCCCGAATGCCGACGTTGAGAACACCCTCTATCAGGGCTGGCTTTACGCCTATGTCGATGGAACGCTCTTCTTGACCAAGGACTATGGTCAGACATGGACCCAGGTCAAGATTTCCACCCTGCCCGACAAGAACCTGATCCCCAACGCCGCCGTCCCCACCAACGACCCGACCCAGCCCGACTACAATCCGGTCTTCAGTCAGCAATTCACGCACAACCACAACCTTGCTTTGGCCGTTGATGCCACCAACCCCGCCATCGTTTACCTGGGCGGCACCGCCAACGGCAAAGACTCGGGCTTCCTCCGCGTCGATACCACGCGGATATTCGACTCTCATGCGTTCGTTTCCTACGACGGCACGCGGCCTGGCGGCGGTGCCCTTCAGATCGCCACGACGGGCCGCTCCCAGGTCGACAACGCGATCTTCGGCCCGTCTGAGTTCATTGGCACCAGTGGCACATTCGGCGCGGCGGGTCCGTACATCAACTTGATTCAGGATCCAACCACGCCGTTCCTGACCAACGCCACGGTCTTTGTTCAAAACGTCGCCTCGGAAACCAACGATGGCTCGGGCACGCGCTGGATTCCGATCGACGAGATGCTCAAGAGCAAGGCGACGGACTTTGTCCCCTCCAGCAATGTTCACACGATTGTTCCGTTCCTTGATCCGGTCACCGGGGCCACGCGACTGATCGTCGGCGATGACCAGGGGGTTTTCACGGGCGTTCTGGATGCGAAAGGCACCATCATTCCCGGAGTCGGCAACGCGACCTCCGCGACGTACTCTCGCAACGGCAACCTCCAGATCGCCCAGTTCCTTTACGGGGCCTCGCAGCCGAGCAACACGCTCCTCAATCAGCAAGTCGCCAGCGCCCTTTATCTGGCCAACGGCTATAACCTCGGCCAGGTCGGCTCTGATCCGAACATCTTGGCCGACGGCAATCTTGTTGGCCGCGGCTCGACCAACGGCAGCACCCTTGGCGTCATCGCGCTGACCTCCGCCGACCAGATGGGCACCGGGGTCGCCGTCGATCAACAAGGGAAAAACATCGTCTTCCGCTACCTCTGGCCGGAGTTTGGCGGCGACGTCACGGACTTCTTCCAGGTCAGTCTTGACGGCGGCCAGACGTTCGTGAGCCGCACCTTTGGCCTCGTTCAGTCCGCCAACGACCCGCAGTGGCCCAGTGAAAGTGCGAATTACGGCAACGGCCTGACCTTCGGCAACTTCACCATCAACCCGATCAATAGCGATCAGATCGTCATCAGCTCGGCCTTCGGCCGTGTCTTCTCGACGATCAATCAAGGCAAAAACTGGTCGGTCATCGCCGAACCTGGCCAGGGGGCCCTAGACGGTAGCTATGCCCCCGCATTGACCTACGGTGCCCCCGATCCCTCCGCCCCCGGCGGCATCGGCAACCTGAACAACTTTATTTACGCCGGCACCGTGAACGGCAACATCTACGTGACGCGAATCGGCGGCGGAACGTGGACCATCACCAACCCGGACGGCGGCCTCGACGGCTCGCCCGTCATGAAGATTGTCGCCGACCCGACGCGAGGGAGTCACGCGGCGTATGCAGTGACCCAGAAGGGGGTTTATTACACCGCCGATTCCATCGCCGGTGGCACCGCGGCCTGGCAAAACGTCACGGGAACCCTCTTCTCGATCGCCAATCCTGGTTTCAAGGGCGGTTTCGGCAGCGCGCCTTACCTCAACTACCTGACCTCGATCGCCGCCGACTGGCGTTATGCGATCCCCAACGCGACCGTCAACGGCGTCTCGACCGGCACGCACCCGATGATCTACGTCTCGGGAGAGGCCGGCGTCTTCCGAACGATCGACAATGGCACGACCTGGACCCTGTTCCCCAACCAGGCGATCGACGGGGCCCCGGCCGACGGCGGTTATCTGCCGAACGCCCAGGTCACCGACCTGACCCTTTCGCTCGGCAAGATCGATCCCACGACCGGCCGGCCGATCGCGGTTCCGGGCGACTCTGACACCCTGCTCGCCACCACCTTCGGGCGCGGTCAGTTCAGCATCCGGGTCGCCCCAGTGGTCTTCCCGGCTTCCGTGGCGCTGGACCCCAAGCTCCCGCTTCCGACCGGAAGCGTCGCCGGCAAGGACACCGCGACGGGACTTCCTCTGGTGACCATCGCTCAGCCGTACTTCGACGGGCTCAGCGAGGCGACCTCGATCGGCAACCGGGTCCGGATCACGCTTCTGGATCTCACCATCCCTGGCAATCCGCGAATCATTGGCGGATTCGATCCATCCAATTCCGCCACCGATATCGCGGCCAACTGGACCGACGCGGCGGGTAAGTTCGCCGTGCAGGTCAACGCCAACGGGTTCAGCACCAACGGTACCAAGACGATCGGCATTCAAGCCACCGACCTTGCCGGAGTCGTCGGCAACCCCGCCACGATCACCTTCGTTCTCAACGCCAAGCTCAATCAGCAAGGGCAGCCGCCGACAATCCCGACGATCGGCCTCAACCCGCTTGACGATACCTCGGGCGGCTTGAAAATCACCAAGGTCACCAACCCGCGGATCATTGGTGTGACGGATGCCGGCGTACAGGTCCAACTCTTTAACGCGAGCAACCTCAACACCCCTCTCGCCACCGGGTTTGCCGACGCGCTTGGCAACTACTCCCTTCAGTATCCGACCTCTCCCGCCGGAACGTACTCGGTCGTGGTGATCGCAACCAACGCGAACGGCACCGCGAAGAGTGCGACGCTCACGTTTACGATCAAAACCAACGCCCCGACAAACCCGGCCACACTAACCCTCGACCCAAACGACGACACGGGAATCAAGGGTGATCGCGTCACCACGGTTCGTTTCCCGCACTTCATCGGGGTGACCGACCCGGGCAACAAGGTCTCGCTCTATAAGTTCGACACCGTCCTCAACGCCCGAGGTCCGATCCTCGCGACGACGACCGCCGATAACACCGGCCACTATTCGATCCAACTGCCGTTCTCGCTCGCCGATGGCTCGATCACCTTGCAAGCCGGGATCACCGACATCGCGGGCAACGCCGGGCCGTTCAGCACCTCATTGGCAGTCACCATCGTGACGACCAACGCTGATTACATCGGCGATGGTAAGACGGACCCGGCCCTCTTCCGTCGGACCAACATGGCAGGCGCTCTTTGGTTCATCCAGGGTGTGCCTCCGGCCGCGGGTATTCCGTTCGGCGGCTCGAACCTCGACGTTCCTTTCACCGGAGACTTTGACGGCAACGGTACAGCCGACCTGGCCGTGTACCGTCCCAGCACCAACACCTGGTACCTGCAGCTTCCCAGCGGTGCCGTTTCCTATGTGCTGGGAACCCCCGGCTCCGTCCCGGTTGTCGGCAACTTCGACGGTAACTTCATCACCGAG
>JAYVYS010000127.1:0-2355 GCA_043784005.1 Isosphaeraceae bacterium | reverse complement strand
CGAGAACACGCATCATAAGGATTTCCGAGCGGTTACGCACGTGCCAGTGTTAAAGTCCGCCCGACATCGAGCCCGGCCCGAGCCGCCAACGGCGATAGGTTTCGAGCAAGGAACGTGCCTCGGACGCCTTGCGGGTCCTGGCGAGGAGTGCGCCAAGAGCCTCGGGATGAGCCACAGGTCGGTCGGCACCCGAAGCCGGTTCGGGACGCGGCCGGCCGAGACGAGGAGCCACGGCAAGACATGCCGCTAGCCCGAGCAATCCAAGCTGGATCTCCAGGCGGAAATCACGCTCTCGCCTCGCGGGCTTATCCGACGTGATGAACCGACCCTCGACAAAAGCGATTCGACGCGGGATCGTTTGCCCTGACTTCGGAGAGTTCTCGATGGAATTTCCCCCCGACGAGACCCATTCCACCACCTTCAACGCAAGCGGAGTCCGTGCGTTTCGCGTCATCGGCTCGTTCAACAAGAACGCTCCGCTCGCCACAGCGAGCACCCGGCTTTGCGAGTGAAGCTCCCACTCCATGACCACTGGCTCGCCGTCGCCTGAGAGAAGGATGCGCTCATTATCGAGTTTGAAGACCTCATGTCGAGGAAGCGCGACCTTCGCCGGGTCAAGATTCTCAGCCCAGGGGCCTTCCAGCGTCTTACAGGTCGCGACGCTGCTCCGTTTTGATTCCATTGCAAACCAGGGTTGTCCGAAGGTAGCGATGCTCGCCTTGGGAGGAAGTTTGATTGCCCAGGTCGCGGATTCGTCACGCGCCTCGGTCACTCGCTCGCGGAGCCTTGGCGAGGCGGTCTCAGGTAGCTCGGTCAGAGCGCGGGACCAATATTCGTGCGTCGCGTCAAAATCGCGAGGGATGTAAATCACGACGCGGCCCGGCGAGGTGTTCAGCCAGCGGTCATACCAGGAGGCTTCCGCGCGTTCCGGCGGACCGGGCATCGGCGCAAACCGGACAATGGTGTCGGCCCAGTCCTCGATCCTCGTCCCCAACCTTGAAAACGTGCGTGTCTCGTGACCCCGCTCGCGAAGCAAACTCGCGAACGCCCCGGTGCCATTCACGCTTGGCGATCGCATTCGGCCATAGGTCGTATCCAATCCCGAACCACAGCCTGAGATCGAAACCGTTGCAAGAGCCAACATGCCGAGAACGCCTCGCGACATTCTCATGCCGTCACCTCCCCGGCGACGCGCCGTTGAAAGGCCTCAGCAAGATTCCAGACCGCTTCGAAGGCCTCGGCCGTCACGTTTTGATGTCCATAATAGACCGTTTCGAACAACCGGAGAGTGGGCTCGACAGGGTCGCGCCAGCCTCGGTCGCGCACGGACCGCACGAGTTGCCGACCCGTCTTTCCTGGCGTCATTCGGATCTTTTCGAGACGATTGAGCGTCAAAAGCTGGTGTGCGAACAAGTAAACCACCGCGCCTGAGTAATCTCCGCGCTGCCGACGCTTGATGGCTTCCGCCCAGGGGTCCGACACATCCATTCCCGCGCCAGCCGGCATCCCTTCGATGCGTTGAGCCGATCCCGGACGGACGGGGCCGGCCGAGGCGCGCAGGTCCTCGCTCACCGGGCGATAGCGTCTGAAGATTTCTAGCAGGCCGACAAGGAGCACCGTCAGTACGAGCATGACCAGCCCGATCGCGATCAGATCGCCGAGTCCCGCGAGGTTGAATGGCATCCGCCAAGCATTCAGCCACTTGAACCATTCTCCCATCGCATCGAAGCGCCTGGTGAACCAGTCTCCGACCGACTTGATCCAGCCGACCCCGAGGTCAGGCCAAGGGAGAACCGGGCGGACCTTATCGGCCTTGGCGTCGAACCAGGGGTAGCTCTCTTGCTCGAGCACTGAGTCGAGGGCGCTGGCCGCGCCGTTTTGGGCAACATCGGCGGGTGCCTGGCCCGTCAGCATCAAGATCAATCCAAGGGGCGCGAGCAAGCTTACCACCGGGAAGCCTCCTCAAGGGAACGGCCTACGGCCTGAAGCCGGAGCTTGATCTCCCACCCTTCCAGACGGATTCTCTGGTCGATATACGTGAGGAATCGCGCGACCCCGAAGAATGCGATCGCGATCCAGACCGCGACCTGGAATCGAATCCCGATGAGACTTGTGAGACGGAAGTCGTCCGCGGACATCTCTTGCTCGAACAACGTGCCAATCATCATTCCGGTGCCAATCCAGAAGCAGGCCACGAACAGCATGCCGAAGAACATCTGCGCGAGCCACTGGCCGAAAAAATCGGAACCTCGGTCGGCGGTCAGGCTTGAGCATCGTTTGACCGCCGAGCGGACCCTACCGCGCTCCAGCAGGATCACCTCATCCATGAAAGCGAGTCGCGTCGGAATGATCGGG
>JAYVYS010000126.1:0-2536 GCA_043784005.1 Isosphaeraceae bacterium | reverse complement strand
CCCTTCAAGCCGAGCAACAGTACTCCGAGCAAACCGACGTACGGAATCAATTGGAATCCCGTCCAGGGCACGAGCATGCTGAGCAACGCGATGGCCAAGACCCGCCTGCCAGGTTGGCTCAACGTCTGCGCGGCGAACATCAGGGCGACCCAAAGCATACCGAGGCAGTCGTAGCGACCGCTCCGGTAGGAGTAAGTGACCCCATCTCCACAAAGAACCAGGGCCGCCAGCAACAAGCTCGCCTGCGACGAACGGACGAGTTCCAGCCGCCGCGCGCTCCAGACGAGAATTCCCACCGCACCGAGAATCAGAACGTAGTTCAGAGAACGAACTGCCAAGGGGCTGACACCGAAGGTTTCAAGCCAGGGAACGAGAACGAGCGAGTGCAGCGGCGCGTTTCCCGCGAAGAAGGTCGCGCGCGGCTGCAACCAGGCGGTCGTTGTGAATCCTCGCCCAAGCACAGCGTTGACCGCGGGATCAGCGAACATCACCTCGTCGGTCCAGACGACGGGGCTCCGATCGCTGGTGACGAGATTCACGGCGAGAAAGAGACCGGCGAGACAGCAACCCATCGCGATCTGGTTTCTTGGAAGCGCGATCATATCAGGCACCGTCCTAGCGCTTGAAGGTCAACTCCTCCCAGGAGACTGGGAAGGCGTGTGAAGGATAACGGCCGAGCCGATGTCGGGAAAGACATATTTCCTTGTAAGACCCTGAAACGGACCGTTGCGACATCGTGCAGGACGGCCCCCGACTTTGTACACTCAATTCAACGGTTTTCCTGATCCTCTTCACCAATCGGACCGCTCCATGCCCGAGTATCTGCTCGAAGGTCCGAAACCCGCCAGGATGTATGAAGTTATCCTGCCGAAAAAGATCGGCTACTTTGGCAAAGTTCAGGAAGTGCTTGAGGATCTCTTCAACGAAGAGGCCATCCGCGCCATCCCTTTCGTCAAGAAGTCGATCGAGCAAAACCGACGACGCGACAAGAGTTTCGACGAAGATACGTGGGTTCGGACTCTGACCCGGGCGTCGCGCGGATATTCCATCTATGAGATGGACGGTCGGTTCCTCACTCCGAACGGCCCGGTCGACGAACGTGTCCTGGTCATCCGCTTCATCTTTCACAACCCGGGAATCGCGAGCCTCGGGCACAGCCCCAAAACCGACTTCCTCGCGGCGTCATTGGAGGTGATCAACCATCTGGTCGCCCACCGCTTCGCCGAGGAACTCGGGGTCGAAGAGGAAATCTGGTTCATGGAATACTCCAATACCACGCTGGCCATCTGGAGGAAGGATAGGGAAAAGGCTTTAACCGCAGATGACGCAGATGAAATCGGATGAACCCATAGAAGATTTAACACTTTGTAAATCGATTGCTTTTTCATCTGTGTTGATCTGCACCATCTGCGGTTCAATGTCTTTGACTCTGGAGATTTTTTATGAGCGAATCGACAAAGACCCGCATGAGCCCATTGATCAACCGCTACGCCAGCGGTGGTCCGATTCTCCTTTATGCGATCACGGGACTGACCCCCGACCACGAACGCGCCGCGCCCGGCACCGGGGCGGGAGCATGGACAATTGCCGAGTTGATGGCTCACCTGCTCGATACGGAACTCGTTTTCGCGGAACGAATGAAGCGGGTCATCGCCGAGGACAATCCGACACTCGTCTCCTTCGATGAAAATCGGTGGGCGTTACGACTGAGCTACCCGGACAGCCCCGTGGCCGACGCTGGATCGATGATCGCGATGAACCGAAAGTGGACGTCTCGGATTCTCAGGACATGCTCAGAGTCCGACTTCGCTCGCTCAGGAACGCATACCGAGAAGGGCAAGATGACGCTCGCCGACCTCTTGGCGTACGTGACGAACCACCTCGACCACCACCTGAAGTTTCTCTACACCAAACGCGCGAACCTGGGCGCTGCCATCACGCCACGCTACGGTAGCGAGCAGATCGGAACCTTGGTCCAAGGCTGATTCAGGAAGATCATCATGTCACGACTGTTTAGCGGAACGAAATGGGACCGACCGCCGACCTGCGAGCGCTGCGGAAGGCTTGAGTCCGAATGCGCCTGTCCGCCTCCTCCGCCTCCGGAGCCGGTCAGATTCGCGCCTCATTCTCAAACGGCGAAGATCACGCTTGAAAAACGGGCGAAGGGTAAAATCGTCACGGTGATCGCGAACCTCGACCCCGCCGGCAACGATCTTTCCGCGCTCGCCGCGACCCTCAAGGCGAAATGTGGGGCGGGAGGAACGGTCAAAGACGACCGGATCGAGCTTCAGGGGGACCATCTCAGCGGGGCCGATGCCGTCTTGAGTTCGATGGGCTACAAGACGCATGTGCCTCGTAAGTGAGATTTAATGACACTTGTATTTGTAGGGTGGGTCGAATTTTCGAGGCCCACCAGCGTCCTACAAGAGTCCCTCACGAAAACGGCCGCTGATGATTGCCGAAATCGAGTGGGCGGGGTAAGTCGGATCGCCCCATCAGATACTCGTCGATCCCTTGAGCGGCGTGACGGCCCTCG
>JAYVYS010000125.1:0-8980 GCA_043784005.1 Isosphaeraceae bacterium | reverse complement strand
GATTCCGCTCGCGATGATCGGATTGATGGTCGCCCGTCCACGGGCAGGACGCGCTCGCCTTGGACTCTTTTTCGGAGTGCTCATCGGCGTCTCGGCGCTCGGTTTGGTCCGGCTCCATGTGACGGGAGGGTATTGCACCGTCCGACACGCGTTGATTCCGGCGATTCTCTTGATCTTCGCCGCGGCTCACGGGCTGACCTGGCTCCTGAAGACGGCATCGATCGACGCGAAACGGCTCCACCTCGGTGAAGGGCGATTGCAAGCGGGGCCTGTGGTTTGGCTCGCGGTGCTTGCCTTGTTCGTCGCCCGTCCCTTTTTCGAGGGGAAAACTTCCTACGCCAGTAGTTTCGCCCCGTATCGGATGGCGGGTTCATGGATTGCGGAGCGATCCGACACCGATGGCCACGTGCTCGATATGACCGACTGGTCGCTCTTTTTCAGTCAGAAACAAGGCAAAGGGTTCGAGGCGGTGACCGAAGCCGCCGCTCTACGGGAAACGCGCTGGCTGGTGCTTCGCGAGGCGCATGTGAAAGGACACAACCGCGCGGGAGAGGTTGCCCGGCAACTGGTCGCGGGTCGCGATCCCATGGCGCGGTTTCCAGAGCATCCCGAGGCCGGACAGATTCAAGTCTTGATTTACGACCTGAGCCGTCCGATCGAAGCCGTGGCGCGCGAGATCCCAAATGACGGGGTCCGACTGCGTTGAGGCTCACACGAAGTCTTCATGCCGTCCCTCCACGGGTGCGAGTGGCGCTGCTTTCGGTGATGGTCGGGTGCTGGCTCGCCTGGCATGTCGGACGCGCCGAGATCTTGTTCCCGGACGGGCTTCGCTACGTGGCGCAGGCGCGCGCGTTTGATCAGGGGGCCTGGACCGATGGATTGAAACACGCGGTCGATCATCCGCTCTATCCTCTGATCATCACCGCGACGCATCGCGTCCTCAACGCGGACAACGGCCCGATCGGCTGGCAATTCGCAGCCCAGGTCGCGGCGGCCACTGCCGGGACGTTACTCGTGCTCCCGCTTTATCTCGTGGCGCGCGAGCGATTCGGCAAGGCATCGGCCTGGCTCGGTTGCATGCTGGTCTTTCTCGTTCCCCTTCCGGCGCACGTCTTCGCGGACGTACTTAGCGAAAGCACCTTCCTGCTTTGCTGGTTGTGGGGAGTCTGGACGGCGCTGCGGTTCCTTCGCCAGGGAGAGGCGCGCTGGTTGATTCTGTCACTCGGCTTTGGCGGGCTGACCTACCTGAGTCGTCCTGAAGGTCTCCTCTTGTTCGGGGCGCTTTTGCTGACACTCGGACTCACGGTGCTGGTCCCTTCGGCTCGCTTCTCCTCGAATTGTTGGTGGCGATCGATGGCGATCCTGGTCGTGGGACCGATATTGCTGGTTGGTCCCTTCATCGCGACCAAAGGCGGGATTGGAACGAAGCCCGCCGTCGCCCGGCTTCTGGGACTTTCCGGCCCTTCGAGGCCCGACGCCGTGGAGCGGGAGCGGCCCCTTCGCGCCAAAATCAACACGGTCGAGGTCGCTCGGATGTCGGCGGCGGCGGCGGTCATGGCCATCGGCGGCGCGGTGACGTTTCCGCTGATTCCGTTCGCCGTGATCGGGATCGTCGCGGCAGTACGGCGGACTCATCGAGAACAAATGCGGGGTTGGCTCTTTCTGGGAATCGTCGTCGCGACCGCAACGCTTGCATTCGTTCGCCTGTACGCGACGGGAGGATACTGTACGCCGAGGCATACGCTCGTGATCGCGTTACTATTGATCGTCAGCGCGGGGGCGGGGATTCGCTCGGTCATCGCGAGAGTCGTCCGGTCGCCTCGCGCGTACTGGATGCGTCCGGTTCTGAGATCGACTCCGATCATGACGATACTCGGACTCATCATGATTAACGGACCGGCGCTGATCGCCCCCGTGAACTTCGGGGCGGGCTCGTATCGCGAGGCAGCGTCATGGGTCGTTCGAAACGTCCCGATTCAGGGGCGCATCATCGACGTTACCGGATGGGCTCAGTTCTACAGCCAACATTCCGGTTACACCTTTGCGAACCTGATCGAGGCCCCCGCCGACCCGACCGCGCGCTGGGTGATCGTTCGTGACGCCCACCTCTGGGGCCCCTGGCCCTATTGCGAGCAGCTTCGCTCATTGATCACCGGTGCGGAACTCGTCGCCCGCTTCCCCGCGAATCGGCAGCCGGGCCGGTCCCGCGTTTCCATCTACGAGCGACCCGACACGATCGCCAATCGACTGCCGGGTCCGTCGCGACGTTGATCGTCATCGCCCCGCGGCGCATGGCTTGATCGCTCAAGGCGCGCGTCCGCCCTACTTGCCGTTGTCAAAACAGGCGAACTCGGATAAGACTCGGCCTCGGAATGTTCTCCAAGGATGGGGAAGGACCGCGCGATGATCGCGACGCCCAACACGAGCATCGGGACGTTTGAGCCTGATCTCGAAAAGATTCCGCATCGACGATTTCTGCCCGAGGATCGGGTGAATCTTCGGCGAATGATCCGCGCGCTGCCGACCGGTATACTCGGCGCGTTGCTCGTCATCGCGGCGGTCGAGTCGTTCATCGTCCGGTGTGGACCCGTGTTTCAGGACCCGGTCTGCTTCTCCTGGATGTTCAGCGCCCGGGCGGCGCGCCACGAAGCCATTGATGCGCAGATCCTTTGCCTGGGTGACAGCCTCGCGAAGCACGGACTCGTTCCCGCCGTGATCGAGGGGGCGACGGGTCGCCGGACTTACAACCTCGCCGTGGCGGCTGGACCGGTCCTGGTGACCGAGATCCTCCTCAAACGGGCTCTCGAAGCGAGATCGCACCCTTCCGCGATCGTTTTTGATTTGAAACCGGGATTGCTCGCGGGCGGGCCTCAATACCGGCTGCGTGAGTGGCAAGAGTTACTCACGCCCGGCGAGGCGATGGCTTTGCTACGTGCATACCGCAGCGTGACATTCGCAAGCGAACTCGTCCTTGGGTACGTTGTTCCAAGCTTCCGCGCAAGGCACGAAATTCGTTCAAGCCTCCGCGAAGCCGTCCTTGGCGAATCGTCTCGGCTCGTCGCGCTGAACGCACTCTGCCGACGTAACTGGACCATCAACCGGGGTGCGAATCTCGCCACGCCTTCCGCGTCATTCCATGGCGAGGTTTCCGAAGCCCAGCATGAGGAACATCTCTCTGGCAAGTTCACCGCGCAACGTGTTAACGCCGCCGCCGCTCGGCGGCTCGTCACGCTGGCCGCGAATCGCGGTATCCGGGCTTACCTCGTGATCCCCCCTCTGACCCCCGCGTTGTTCGCAAGGCAAACAACCACGGGCTCCGCCGCGAAGTATGATGCCTTTTTGAAGTCGCTTCAGGCCCAAAACCCGGCGTTGACGATTCTCGATGCACGCGACAGCGGCTACCCCGCCGAGGTCTTTGTCGATCCGATCCATCTCGACGCGCAAGGCGCGTTCACGCTCAGTACGGATGTCGCGGAAGTCATGAGGGTCGACCTTGAGATGGCCGAAACGGCGCTTCGGACGAATCGTTGGATTCACCTTTCAACCTATCATGAAGTTGGCATTCCAGAGAGTATTGAAGACGTCGAGCAATCGCGCCGGCGGCTCGGGATTACGATCACCCCTTGATGTCGAGGATGGCTCCCCATGCGAATCGCCTGGTTCACGCATCGCTATCACCCGTGCATCGGAGGGGCTGAGACGTTCGGGCGCGCGATCGTCCGACGGTTCGTCGCCGAGGGTCATGAAGTTGATGTGTTTACAAGCGATGCCCATGATCTCTGGTACTTCAACAACCCGAAACGACGTAAGACCGACGCGCCGGAGTTCTCGGACGTCGATGGTGCGACGGTCCGCCGCTTCGCCGTGCGGCACTTTCCCATGCAGCGCTACGTGGGACGCCTGCTGAGCTATGTCCCGCACTGGCCAACCCGGTGCCGCTGGGCATCCTATATGCCGGTTCTTCCTGGAATCGAAAAGGTTCGAGGCGATTACGACGTCGTTTTCGCGGTCGGATTTCCATACACGATCTTCTCGTTCGGAGCGCTCAAGACCGCGAGGGCCGCGGGCGCTCCTCTGATCCTCACCCCCTTTCTTCATCTGGCGACGCCCGATGATCCCTATCGAAAATATTACACGCGACCGCACCAGATTCGGTTGCTGGCGGAGTCTGATACCGTGGTCGTGCAGACCAAGATCGAGGCCGACGCCGTTGCCGATTGGGGGATTCCCGATTCCAAGATTCTCACGCTCGGCATGGCCGTTGAACACAAGGAAGTGACCGGCGGCGACCCGAAGGTCTTCCGGACCCGGCTTGGGATTCCTCAGGGACGGCAGCTCGTCGGCCAGATGGGGACACTTGACCCGAATAAAGGTTCAAACGACCTGGTTCGCGCGATCGCCCGCCTCAACGAACCGCGCGCCGCGAACCCGGTGCATCTCTTGATGGGAGGCGCGAGCTCTCCAGACTTCGAACGCTTCATCGCCGAGCTACCGGGCGGAACGCCGTCGTGGCTTCATCTGCTGGGACCGCTCTCGAATCAGGAGCGAGTCGACTTCTACGCTGCGCTCGATCTCTACTCGATGCCGTCGCGCACCGACTCGTTCGGGATCGTGTTTCTCGAAGCCTGGGCCAATGGACTCCCGGTCGTCGCGGCCGCGGCGGGAGGGGTGACCGAGGTTGTCCAGGACGGCAAGACCGGGCTACTCGTACCGTTCGGAGACGTGGAAAGGTTGATGACCGCACTCGTTGACCTCCTCGACAATCCTGATCGTGCCCGATCCATGGGAGAAACCGGTCGGACACTCGTCAACACGGGATACAACTGGGATGAAAAGTTCCGGACCCTCCGCCGTCGCGCGGAGGAACTTCAACAGGAAGCGGCAAGCCTTTCGGGATGGAGAATCGACGCTGGTGATCCGTACCGAAAGCAGGCCTCGCGCGATCTGTCGGCGAGTGGAAGAGGCGATCACGGACCTTGAGGAATCGCCTCGAAATCACTTCTCTCATTGCCACCAACCAACCCTCTTGGGGTCTCACGGGTCGTACTCGCCCCGTGCCCGGACAGCGTCCGCCATCCCGCACGGATTCAAGTACGAACACGTGGCACCCTGTTCATCACGCGGCGTTGTCGGAGTTCCGCACGGACCATGCGCCCAAGGACTTTACGCTCATCGTCACCGAACCCGGTGCGATTTCGTCGACAGTCTCTTGATTTTCAATCGATAATAAAGCAATGTTAAACATAGAAGTCCTTCCTGCGAATTGCGAAAGTTGTGCCCAACCCACCTGAAGTTCGACGTCGAACGAGATCCTACCCATGCCTGTTCGACTCGCCCTGAATCTGGGGTTGTTCTGTGGATTGGCCTCGGCTGCGATGGCCGCCGCGCCGGACCCCTCCTCCCCGAAACGGCTTGAAGTCTTTCCGTCCCAGGTCCGATTAAAGGGTCCTGAGGCTTCGCAACGATTCGTCGTTCTGGGCGAATTCAAAGACGGGACGACCCGCGACGTGACCGACCTGGCCAGAGTCGAGCCGGGGAAGCTGGGCTTTGTCAGGATCGACGAACAGAACGCGATCCGACCGGCCGCCAACGGGCTGGGAGAGGTCCTCGTTCGTGTGGGAGACGCCGTGGCGTTTGTCCCGGTGACGGTTGAAAACGCGAAGATACCCCGGGTTGTGAGCTTCAAGAACGAGGTCGCCCCGGTCCTGACGAAACTCGGGTGTAACCAGGGGGCCTGTCACGGTAGCCAGCACGGAAAGGGAGGGTTCAAGCTCTCGCTCTTGGGTTTTGAACCGAGCCCCGACTACACCCAGATTGTGAAAAGTGCGGAGGGCCGGCGGGTGACGCCGTTCGCTCCCGAGGAGAGCTTGCTCCTGCAGAAGCCCGCACTTGAGGTGGCTCACGGCGGCGGCAAGCGGTTGGTTGTGGGCTCGCCCGAGTATGAGCTCATTCGGCTCTGGCTGGAACAAGGGGCTCCAGGTCCGGTCGCGGAGGAGGCGGTGGTCAAGGGCGTGACCGTCCTACCGCCCAAGCGTGTGCTCGAACCTGACCAAGAGCAACATCTCGTGGTGATCGCCACGATGAGCGATGGCTCCGAACGCGACGTGACCGCCGAGGCGAAGTTTGACACCTTGAACGAGGGCGTGGCGAAGGTTAGCCCAACGGGCCTGGCCCGAACGGTGGGTCAGGGTGAGACCAAAATCCTGGCGCGCTATCAAGGATACGCCTCACTGGCCACGCTGACGGTGCCTTATGCTCACGACAAATCCTTCGCGTTCGTGTCGAACAACGTGATCGACGAGAAGGCGGCTGCCAAGTGGAGCGAGTTGGGGCTTTCTCCATCGCCACCGTGCACAGACGCCGAATTCCTTCGTCGCGCGATGCTCGACACCATCGGGACGACCCCTACCCCCTCGGAGATCGAGGATTTTCTCGCGGACCCGTCGAAAGACAAGCGCGCTAAGCTCGTGGATGCGCTTCTGAACCGGCCGGAGTATGTCGATTTCTGGTCGCTCAAATGGGGCGACATCCTACGCGTCAACGGTGATAAGCTTGGCAAACAGGGGATGCTCGCATTCAATCTCTGGCTCCGTAACGCATTCCGCGACAACGTGCCCGTGAACCGGATGGTCGAAGAACTGGTCACCGCGCAGGGCTCGATCTTCACCAACGGGCCTGCCAATTACTTCCGCGTGGCGACCAGTCCCGACGACCTTGCCGAGACCACGGCGCAGGTTTTCATGGGCGTCCGGCTTCAATGTGCCAAGTGCCATCACCACCCGTTCGAATCGTACGGGCAAGACGATTATTACGGACTCGCGGCCTATTTTTCGAGAATTCGCACCAAAGGGAGCCAGGAGTTTGGACTTTTCGGCGGCGAACAAGTGGTTTATGTGGCGAAAACGGGAGACGTTTTTCAGCCCCGCACGGGGAAGAAGATGGCCCCTCGGCCTTTGAATGATGAGCCGGCCGACGACCCGATCGACCGCCGCCGCGCTCTGGCGAAGTGGCTGACGGGCAAGTCCAATCCCTGGCTCTCGCGAAATATCGTCAATCGCTACTGGGGTTATTTGCTCGGTAAGGGGCTGGTCAACCCGATCGACGACCTTCGCGAGACGAACCCGCCGTCGAACCCCGAATTGCTGGATGCGTTGGCGTCGGCGTTTGTGAAAAGCGGCTTTGACCTCAAGCAACTGCTCCGACTCATCCTCACGAGCAAGACCTACCAGCTCAGTGCGCTTCCGACCCCGGATAATCGGCTTGACACAACGTTTTTCACGCATTACACGCTCAAGCGACTGACCGCCGAGCAACTCCTCGACGCGATCAACCTGGCGACGGGTACCTTCGAGAAATTTCCGCTGCAACCGGCCGGCACTCGCGCGATCTCGTTGCCGGACTCCACCTATAACTCTTACTTCCTCGATACGTTCGGCCGTCCCTTGCGGGTGCAGGCCTGCGAGTGTGAGCGGTCGTCCGACCCCAACCTCAGCCAGGCGCTCAACCTCTTGAATGGTGATGTCGTCAATCGCAAGGTCTTGCAGACCGACGGCAGGCTGACCCGGATCATGCGCGACCCCAAGCTCTCCGATCAATCGCTCATCCAAACCCTCTATCTCGTCACGTTTAACCGGCCCGCTGTTTCAGAGGAAGTCGTGGCGGCTCGTGAGATTTTCGCCACCGCCGCCAGCCGATCGGTGGGCGCTCAGGATTTGTTCTGGGGGTTGTTGAACTCGAAGGAATTCCTCTTCAATCATTGACGCACCTTTGCGCGTGAGTCCGTTATGACGGCAGGCTATTCCGGAACTCCCCTCGACAAAAAGCTCGGAATCAAGGCCGGATTCCGGGTCGCATTCCCGGGTGCTCTGGAGGGGTTTCTCGAATCGCTTGGACCCTTGCCCGAACGAGTCGAGATGATCGCGAGGCCGGGCGGAAGCAAGGCACCACTCGATCTCATCGTCTTTTTCAACGTCGAAAAGTCGCGACTCTATGAGACGTTTTCAGAACTGGCCGGGAAACTGACTCCCTCTGGGATGCTCTGGGTGGCCTGGCCGAAGAAAGCCTCGGGCGTGGCCACCGATTTGACTGAAAATATCATCCGCGATTTCGGACTCTCCGCCGGGCTTGTCGACACCAAGGTCTGCGCCATTGACGCGACATGGTCGGGCTTGAAATTCGTGATCCGCGTCAAAGACCGTGCCGCCGGCAAGAACAAGGGTTGAAGCACCATGAAGCCGTCGGTAATAGTAATCTTGATAAGCTCGTTCACTTCGATCGCCCATGCGGAAGACGGTCCGACGTATGAGCGCGACGTGAAGCCGTTGCTGGCGAAACGTTGCACCGTCTGCCACAACGCGGCGAAGCTCGATCAGGCGGATATCTCAGGGGGACTCGCCCTGGATAGTTTCGACGCGGCGTTGAAAGGGACGGCCGAGCATGTCGTGATCGTCGCGGGTAAAGCCGACGCGAGCGAAATCTTCAAGCGTTTGATCGACACTGATGAAGATCAACGGATGCCTCTCTCCGACAAGCCGCTGGTCGAGGCCGAGCGGAACCTTCTTCGCGGCTGGATCGACGCCGGTGCCCCTCGGGGAGAGATTTCTTCCGCGAGTGCCGAGGAGAAGGCGGTTACGCGCTCGAAGCGTCCGCTGGTCCATACGCTCGACGTCGTGATCCCCGTCGCCATCAAAGCGTCTGAAAGGCCGAAGGGGCTCGGCGATGGACCGGTCAGGCTTCTCTTGAAGGTCGGGCCGCTTCCCTCGGTAACGGCCTTGGCCTTTCGTGGTGACGGCCGGATTCTGGCCGTTGGCACGCACGGAGCGGTGGTTCTGTGGGATCTCATGGACGGGCGACCGGCGAAGACCCTCGGCGACGTCCCCGGCCCGGTTCACGCCTTGGCGTTCAGCAGGGACGGTCGACGCCTGGCCGTCGGTTCCGGGCTCCCTGCGCGGTCGGGATCCGTACGTGTCTACGAGGTTCC
>JAYVYS010000124.1:0-3348 GCA_043784005.1 Isosphaeraceae bacterium | reverse complement strand
CCTCCCATCATCAGCAACCGCGAAATCGGGAAGTGATTCCCGGCCTGTTCCCTAGAGGATTCCAGAGATCTGTTCATGCGCGTTACCGAAATCAAACCGAGCGGATCGTGATCTCGACTGTATGCGGATCGTGCCGAATTGATGGATCATAGAACTTGAACAGGCAAAATACTTGCGAGCGTTGGTGTTGTTCATTTCGTCAGGGCCATTAAATCACCCTTCGGTCGATTCGACATGATCAGCGGCGGTTCAAAGCGATGATCGAAAGATTGAAATAGCAGATACACGGCGAGACGCCTGGGTGCGTCATCACGGATTTGGAGTACCTACTCCGCCGCAGCGCTGTCCCCAGAGGCCGACTAGCGCAAACCTGTCCGCATCTGAGGCTGTACGAAGCCAGCCAGGCGCATTCCCGATCCTGGGGAAGGGTATCGGTCCTTACCTTAAAGCCAAGTCGCACGGGGTGCGCGGGGCGAACGAACCATTTCGATTCCAAGGCGTTCGCAAGTGAAGGTCCGCGCAGTGGATTCTATTCTTACCGATGTTATTCACGAGACTCGCGATGTAGGCTGCTCCGAACGTAGCTAACGAACCCGTTTCATCCAGAATTTTGTTGCCCGAATGAACGTAAATCTCTGGAAAGAGAGACTCATTCCTGCGTAATCCAGGCATGTGCCTCAGCGAACACCTGACGGATCTTGGAATGGTAGAGGATTTTCGTAACCTGATCGAATGTGCCCCAATAGCACCAATGTCCGAACGGGTCTTCGACATGCTCGTCAGAGCAAGCCAAAGAAGCGACGTCGTGAACTTCGAGGAGGTAATACGTGACCGTCTTGACGACTTTCCGGCCTCTCCGAATATACGTGTAGGAAAGGCTCCGCTCAAAGCCTTCCCGGAAGGCCCAGTTGGTGAGCCCCGTTTCTTCTTGAAACTCGCGTGCGGCAGTCTCTTTTGTGGATTCGCCCGCCTCCATTCCCCCTTTGGGAAACTCCCACTTCGCACGCGGATTGCGCACTGTCGCCGAGTGGAGGACGAGGTACTCGGGTCCTCCGTCCCCCTCCATTCGGTAGGGAATCACGCCGGCGGAACGTTCGTTGATCGTGGTCATGACGGACGACGACCCCGGGGCGACGTGGAACGGGGGTCATCACCGACCTCAGCAGCCGCCACGAGGCCGAGAACGGCCCCAGGTGCCACCAGATCGTCTTCTCGTCCGCGAATTTCGGTGAGTCGCCCGGAGATAGGCGCGGGGACGTCGAAGGTCGCCGGGCCTACAAGCACCTCGACGAGCCGTTCGCCCTCGAAAACCTCATCACCACGCGCGGCAAACCAAAAACTGACCACGATCGGAACGTTCGGACCGGTTCCCAGGTCGGGCAGGATTACTGCCTCCAAACGCATGGTGAACCCCGTCAGTTCGCTCGTAACTCATCGTGAGGACGTTGGTTTCGTCCCCATTGGCGTTCGGCCAGAGTCGGCCCGACATGAGTCGACAACCGCCGTTCACCTTGGTCTTTAGATTAGCTTCGGTCCCCACGTTTGGCTAGAGACGATTCTTTATTCCGCAACGATCCAGAAACGTCAGCGTCACTCTCTCCATCGACTCTTCATTCGGACTGAAACAAGAATCCGGAATCCGGGTATAATACGTGTCGATCGGATGAGGTCATCTCCGCGCGCACCGCCCGCCCACCGATGCCGTCGAGTCTTTTCGTCCAGTTTCAAGGAATCATGCATGACGCTAAAAACGTGCTCGCGACACTGGATCGCCTGCCCCGCCCTTATCGCGCTGGCCTTCTTTTCGCTGGGAGCGGCTCCCACCGAGAAGTCCGAACTTCCTCTCAAGCGAATGGTGGGGCAGCGGTTCTCAAACTTCTCGGCGAAGGATGTCGTCTCGGGACGCAAGGTCTCTCGCGATGACTTTCGAGGTAAAAACGCAGTCGTGCTGGCGTTTCTCGGCACGGACTGCCCGATCGCGAAACTCTATGTCCCCCGCCTGGTGGAACTGAATCAAGCCTACAAAAGCCGCGGCGTTGTGATGCTTGGGATCAGCTCGAACGCCAGCGAGACCGTGGAGGAAGTCGCCGCGTTCGTGAAAGAGAATAAGATTGATTTTCCCGTTCTCAAGGACACGGGAAACGTGATTGCCGACGTTGCGTTGGTGGAGCGGACCTGCGAAGTGATTGTTCTCGATGGACTGGCGTTCATGCGTTATCGAGGCGCGATCGACGACCAATATGGCGCGGGGACCCGTAAGCCCGAAGCGGGACACCACTACCTGAAAGATGCCATTGAAGAAATCATCACAGGCGGCAGGGTCGAAGTCACGGGGACGCCTGTCGCGGGCTGTCTCCTCGACCGGGTCGATCCCAAGCCGACGCTGACGAGCATTGGAAGTGCTTCCCGAGTCCGCTCCGCTGCTCCCACCATCGTTGAGGCAAGGAAAGAATCAGACACGAACGCGCTCAGTAAGGTTGCACGGGTCGACTACGCTGAAAATGTCGCGACCATCATCCAAAACAAGTGTCAGAACTGCCACCGGCCTGGCGAAGTCGCTCCGTTCTCGTTGTTGACGTATGACGATGTACGCAAGCATAGCGCGATGATTCGTGAGGTCGTGGATGAACGTCGGATGCCCCCCTGGCACGCCGACCCGCGCTACGGTCATTTCAAGAATGACCGAAGTCTCTCCGCGGCCGATCGCGCGACGCTCCTCGCCTGGGTCGATCAAGGTGCGCCCTTGGGCGATCCCGCGAAGCTTCCGCCGCCCCGAACCTTCCCCGAGGGTTGGGCGATCGGGACGCCTGACATCGTCTTTGAGTTACCTGAGGAGCACGTCGTACCCGCCCAAGGGACGGTCGAATACGTCCACGTCCGGGTGCCGACGAAATTCAAGGAGGATGTCTGGGTTCAAGCCGCCGAGGCTCGCCCCAGCGATCGGTCGGTCGTCCATCACATCATTATTTATCAGGTTCCTCCCGGCGGTATGCTCCGGGGAGGCCTCGACCCGAATTCCGACGCCCATCTCTGCGGTTACGCTCCCGGAGACATGCCCTCGGTTTACCCGGAAGGGTCCGCTAAGAAAGTCGTCGCGGGATCGAGCTTTGTGTTCGAGATCCACTACACACCCACGGGCAAGTTGAAGAAGGATCGTTCCAAGGTCGGCTTGATCTTCGCGAAGACACCGGTCAAGCACAAAGCTTACACGATGCCGATTCCTCAAGGGCGGTTCGAGATCCCTCCCGGTGCCGAGAGCTATCCCGTGGCATCAGAGTTCGAATTCAAAAAAGATGTGCATATCCTCAGCTTCATGCCGCATATGCACCTTCGAGGCAAGGATTTCAA
>JAYVYS010000123.1:0-7736 GCA_043784005.1 Isosphaeraceae bacterium | reverse complement strand
ATCGACGGACTCGCGTCGGCCCATGAGACTCTCAAAAAGCTCGCGGGTCGTGTGCTCGTCTGGAACGTGAGTGTCGCCCGAGGAATCGAGCAGATGGATCGTGTCCGCTTCGAGTCGATGAATCCGACGTTTCTCCTTGCCGTCACCAAGAATCAAGAAGGCGGCGACTGAGAATCGATGTGTCGGGAATGTTCGACGGGGATCGATGTTTGATCCCGGAATTCGGCACATTCGGTCGAGTCCCCCGTTCCGACCGAAATACGTTCCAGATTTGAGGCGGCGATTGAGAACCGGCGGCCCGCCGGGATATACTTCCAGAACGGTCGCATTGTTGTTGTAGGCTCGTGGAGATGGCAGTCGCGTATGTCGGACTCTGGCGAGATCGAGTTGGACCTGATCGCCGTCGGGGCGCATCCCGACGACGTCGAGATTGCTTGCGGAGGTACGCTCGCGCGTCTCGCCAGAAAAGGCTACAAGGTGGGGATCGTCGACTTGACAGACGGCGAGCCGACGCCTCAATCCTCGGGTCCCGACATTCGACTCGCCGAGGCCACTCGGGCCGCCGAGATTCTCGGGGCGGTGGTACGCATCAACCTGAACCTGCCGAATCGCCGACTGTTCGATACATTTGAGGCGAGGGTTGCGCTGGGGATGGTGTTTCGGAGGTATCGACCTAAGGTCGTACTTGGGTTTGGCGGCAAGACGGTGATGGCTTCTCCCGACCACTATCAGGCCATGCAGATCACCGATGCGGCCGTTTTTTACAGTCGGCTGAGCAAGTGGGACGAGCACTTTGACGGCCTACCCGTGCACGCGGTCTCAAATCAAATGAGCTTTGCGATTGCCTTGCATGGTCTCGATTTGCCGGATGCCGCGGGGTATGTTGTCGCGGACATTAGCTCGACCCTCAATGTCAAGATCGAGGCCGTCAAATGTTACGCGACCCAATTTCCCTTAGCGAAGGCCGGGATTTTTGGCGCTATCGAGACGATGAACCGTTATCACGGATTGACGGCTGGATTCGAGGCGGGCGAGCTGTTTCTAACGCACCGTTCTGTTGGCGTCGATGACCTGATGGGCTGGGCTTGCCCGGCATTCGCGCGATCCTGATGGGCTCTCGGTTCGATGTTTTTCATTGGGTGCTGCCGAGCGACATCGCCGAGCCACGAGAGAAATGCGGATCTCGGCCGGTCTCAAAACGGAACAAAGGCGGTTGTGGTGACCTGGTACGAACGGCTCTCCAACCTGTTTCGTGGCGGCCCGCGGTCCGAAGGATCGGCGAGTGAGTTGGAACTCTCGGGTGATTACCACGGGCCATCCTCATTGCCGCTCGTTCCCGGCGCGTTGAAGATTCGTGTCGGAGTCGTCTCGACCGTCGGCAACGTTCGCCCGCTTAACGAAGACAATTTTTACGTTCCTGGCCAGAAATCGGTGGTTGATGGCGGTTCCACGAGCGGGAGCGGCGAATTGCCTACGGGTCCATCGGAACCCGCGATGAACCTTCTCATCGTGGCGGACGGTATGGGTGGACAGGCCGCCGGTGAGGAAGCCAGCAGAATGGCGGTCGAAATCATCCCGAGGTCGCTGACGCGCCGGCTCGCCGCTTCGGAGAATGACCCCAAGGCCGTTCAAACGGCGATTCGCGAAGCCGTGGCGGAGGCGAATCAGGAAATCCTCGGCTCTTCAGGGACGGTGACCGAGTATTCCAACATGGGGACGACGGTCGTCCTGCTGCTCTTTCGCAACGATCGCGTTTATGTCGCCGGAATTGGTGACTCGCGGGCGTATCGCCTGCGCGATGGGAAGCTTGAACAGCTCACCAAAGATCACTCTCTGGCCGATGCGCTACTCGAAGCCGGCACCATCTCCAAAGAAGAGCTTCCCAACCATAAATATAAGAACATTCTCTATCTTTACCTCGGCAGCAAGGATGCCCGCGGCGGCCCGGAAGACGTCCGAGTCCTTGATGTTCGCGCCGGCGATCGGTTTTTGCTCGCGAGCGATGGGCTGACAGGCGTGGTCAGCGATGAGCAAATCTGTCACTTGCTGAACGAAACCGTTCCTCCCCAGGAGGCTGCCCGAGCGCTGATGGATCTGGCGCTCGCGAGCGATTCTCGGGATAATGTGACCTGTCTCGTGATTCACGTCATTGGTGAGTCCGGCCAGGTATCCGCAGGGAACGCATGAAGTGCGAGGCGTCGGAACGGGCGATTCGCATGGTAACGCTTGACGCTTTTCTGGCCGATGCCGCGAAAAGCGGCCTGATCCGGAAGCCGGATCTTGTTCGCGTCGCCGCTTCCCTTGGTCCTGGATCAGAGGAGGATGCGGCGGTGCGATTGGCGCGCGCTTTGATCCAGCAAGGCTTGCTTACCACTTACCAGGCTCGCAAGTTGCTGGTCGGGGCAACCCGAGGCTTCTTCCTGGGCGGCTATCGTATTCTTAAACCTTTGGGTGAAGGGGGAATGGGAAAGGTTTACCTCGCGTCGCACGAGCAAACCGGTGAGAAAGTCGCGATTAAAGTCCTCCCGCCCGAGAAGGCTCGTGAAGAGTCGAACGCATTACTCCGGTTTCGTCGGGAGATGGACCTGTCGAGGCGTGCCAAGCATCCCAACCTGGCGCGAACACTCGACGTCGGCAGCGACGGCGATGTCCACTTCATGGTTTTGGAATACATCCCCGGCGAGAGCCTTTACCAGGCGGTCAAGGGGGAACGAGGGGGGCCACTCCGCGTGACTGACGCGGCAAGGATCTTTCTCAAGATCGTCGATGGACTCGACGCCGCTCACAAGGCCGGATTGGTCCATCGCGACATCAAGCCTTCGAATATCATGATCACTCCCGACGGCGACGCAAAGGTCCTCGACCTGGGACTGGCCCGCGCGCTGGGTGAAGAGAAACCTTTGACACGTCCCAACATCGTCGTCGGAACGCTCGACTACGCGAGTCCCGAGCAACTCACCGATGCCTCGAAGGCCGACTGTCGGAGCGATTTATACAGCCTCGGTTGTACGATTTACTTCACGCTGGCGGGGAGGGCCCCCTTCGAAGGGGGAGACCTCGTCAACAAGATCTACAAACAGCGCATGGAAGACCCCGAACCTCTGGAAAGGGTCGCTCGTGGAGTGCCCTCGGCGTTCGGTGCCGTGGTCCGGAAGTTGATGAATAAGAACCCGGACGATCGTTACCAGAATTGCGGTGAGCTTCGCATCGACCTGGCTCGTTGGACCGATCCCGAAAAGCTGATCGCCTTGATGGGTAAGGAGGCAGAGGCCGCGAGGGCGTTCAGGCCCCCTGCCCCTCAACTCGAAGACGACGATCTTCGAGTTCTCACACAAGAGAGCGGAAGCCTTCCCGGCCTCTCCCTTCGCGACCTGGGAGACGCTGAGCCTACGGTCGCACCACGCCCAAGGACGCAACCCGTCCCCCTTCCCGCAGTCGTATTGCCTCCAAACGACCGTCGTTCGATCGCTCAATCGCTTGAGCGAGCAGGTTCGGAGAGCGCGGACGAGTCACGATGGCTCTTCCAGTTCATCGCAATCGTCGTGATCCTCGGCCTCCTGAGCGTCCTGGTGATTACTTTGTTCGTTTGAGCCTGTCGCGTGATGGTACGCATTTTGCTATCATCTTTTCCGCACACCAAGAAACACCTCTTAAACCCTTTCAATTCGACGAGGTCAATGATCCAATGGCTCCCTGCTACGGCACGACTGCAAAAACGCCAGGCATGACCGGTCCGGGAGACGTGGTCGAGATTGGGCTCCTGCTTCCGGCGGCGTGGGCTGACGCCCTCATGGAAATGTCCAAGCGGCGGCGGCAAAGTGTCGGCGAACTCCTCCGGGGCATGATCGACCAGGCCTTGGTTGACGATCACGCAACGCGATGAACGTTGCATGCTCTCTTCCTATTTACGGTACATTTGTTTAGAGATGCCTTGCTCAAAGCGGGTGGTTACTGAGACAATCGTGAGGTATCCTTCCGTGTTTCTCCTCCACGGTAGACCTCTGTCTCATGGCGCGATCGCCCCAAAAAGACGCATCCGCAACGGATAGCCTGGACGTTTTGTTGCCCGTCGTCTCGCAATGGTTTCGCAAGACGTTCGGAAAACCGACGCCTCCGCAACAGCTCGGCTGGCCTTCGATTGCCGCCGGCGCAAATACGTTGATTTTCGCGCCCACTGGCTCGGGCAAGACGCTTGCCGCGTTTCTGGTCTGTATTGATCAGCTTTGGCGCCTGCCCTGCGTCAAACGGTCGGTTCGAGTCCTATACATCTCGCCACTCAAAGCGCTCAATCAAGACATCTCTCGAAATCTTGAAGTCCCGCTTCAGGGTGTGATGGAAACCGCAAAGTTGGATGGAGTGAGTCTCCGTGAACTCTCGGTGGGGGTTCGAAGTGGCGATACACCTTCCGCCGAACGACAAAGGATGATCCGCAAGCCGCCAGACATCTTGATTACGACGCCCGAATCACTGCACTTACTGCTTACAAGTCGGGCACGTGAGACACTTTGTCATGTTTCTCATGTGATTGTTGATGAAATCCACGCGCTCTGTCCGAACAAACGTGGCGTCTTTCTTTCCCTCTTATTGGAACGACTCGAAGCGCTAAATCCCGCGGGGTTTGTAAGAATCGGGCTCTCGGCGACCCAGAGACCTCTTGAGGAAGTCGCGCGTTATCTGGGCGGCTTTCGTCGCGTCGTCAGAGATGACGGCAAGGCTCGTTTTGAGCCAAGACCTGTCAATATCATCGACACCGGCCAGAGGAAGACCCTCGACCTCGAAATCCTCGCTCCCTTCAACGACCCGAGTGTGCCCGAGGTCAAATCGGTGTGGCCGGCGATTGAAGATCGGCTCTTCGACTTGATTGGGACGCACACATCGACAATCGTATTCGCCAACAATCGTCGGGTCGTAGAGCGTCTGACCTCCCACTTGAATGAACGAGCCCGGCTCGACTTGAATGTTGAGGGCTTAGGTGCTCAATCCCATCCAGGCAACTCGAAAGACGACTTTCCCGACCTCGCCCGTTCCCATCACGGCAGTTTGAGCCTCGTGGAGCGACAATCGACCGAATCCGCCCTGAAAAACGGCGAACTCGCGGCGGTCGTCTCGACGGCGTCGCTGGAGCTGGGAATTGACATGGGCGCTGTCGACCTGGTTTGTCAGGTCGAATCACCAGGCAGCGTTTCTCGTGGACTTCAGCGCGTCGGACGGGCCGGGCACCTTGTGGGTCGAGTGAGTAAGGGGAGGCTGATCGCCAAGACCCGAGGCGATCTGATCGAGTCCGCCGCCCTCTGTTTCAAAATGGCCCGGGCGGAAGTCGAAGCTCTTCGCGTGCCGACGAATTGCCTCGATGTCCTTGCCCAACAGGTCGTCGCGGTAGTGGCGATGGAACAATGGGACGCCTCCGCGCTCTTTGACCTGGTGAGGCAGGCGTATCCGTACCGCGACCTCTCGGCGACCGCGTTCGAGGCCGTCTTGAAAATGGTCTCCGGGCGTTTTCCTCTCGACTCGTTTCGCGATCTCCGGGCGAGGATCAGCTGGGACAGGGTTCACAATCGACTCTCAGCGCTCCCCGGATCGGCGAGGCTCGCGATTGTCAACGGAGGTACAATCCCTGACACCGGCCAGTATCCCGTCTACCTGGGCGAGGGAGGGCCGAAACTGGGTGAACTGGATGAGGAGTTTGTGCTGGAGCGTCGGGTGGGTGAGACGTTTGTGCTGGGCACGGCGACCTGGCGAATCGAGGCGATCGAACCACTCCGTGTTGTGGTCGGACCTGCCGCGGGTCGATCTTCGCTGATGCCATTCTGGCGAGGAGAGAATTCGCCTCGGACCGCGGAACTCGGTGAAGCCGTCGGGGCGCTTTGCCGAGAAGTCGTCGAGCGGAGAGATGATCCCACGCTCGCCAGAACTCTCGAACAAGATTATCGGCTTGATCCCGACGCGGCTGAGATACTCCGCCATCACGTGGAGAGGCAATTCCGCGTCGCGGGAGCGGTCCCCGACGATCGCACGATCCTCATCGAATCGTTTCGAGACCCTGCGGGCGAGACAGGCCTGGCCGTTCTCTCTCCGTTCGGCGGAAAACTCCATCAAGGCCTCAAGTTGATCTTACAGGCTCGACTCCGCCAACGCCTTGGTGTCGCGGTGGCCTGTCTCCATTCCGACGACGGGTTGCTTTTCCGCCTTCCGAGCACGGACGAGCCGCCCCTGGACCTCTTCACCGGGCTGTCCGCCGACATGGCCGAGAACTTGATACGTGAGGAGATCGGTGATAGCGCCTTGTTCGGGCTCCGGTTCCGACAGAATGCGGGACGCGCGTTGTTGATGCCCCGGCCCGACCCTTCAAAACGGACTCCGCTCTGGCTGCAACGTCTTCGAGCCAGGGACTTGCTTGAAGTCGTCCGGCGATTCCCGGATTTTCCGATCGTGGTTGAGACCTACCGAGAATGCCTCAACGAGGATCTCGATATCCCTCGCTTGCGCGCGTTTCTCGACGCGATCGCGGCCGGGACCATTCGTGTCGCGACGCGACATGCGCAAACCCCCTCGCCGTTCGTTTCTGAGCTAATCTTCCGGTTCGAGCACCATTTTCTTTACCAGTGGGATGAACCCAAGAAAGCAAACGCTTCGGCCGCCGGCGCGACCATTGATCACTCCCTTCTTGATTCGTTGCTCGATCCCGATCTTGGTGCCATCCGCCTTGATGCGAACGCCATCGGCCAGGTTGAGGGAAGACTTCGAGGCGTTGGTCGGCCTCCAAGAACCGCCGAGGAAATGGCGGAATCGCTTCGTCGACTCGGAGACCTGACGCCGGACGAAGTCAACGGTCCGATGCTCGGGTTCCTGGAGGAATTGGCTGCGCAAGGTCGGGCTGAGATCGTGACGCTCGTGAATGTCGATGAACCGTCGCGGTGGATCAACTCGGAGGAATCCGGACTCTACGCGAGCGCCTTTGCGGTAAGCCCGGTCGAAGCACCCAGCGAGGAGCTGGAATCGATTGTCCGACGACACCTCCAGTCGCACGCGCTGGTCGGCCTCGATCAACTCGTTCGTCGCTATCCGATCCGCTCGGAACTCGCGACCGAACTGTTGGAGCGCTGGGCGGATGCGGGGATCGCGATTCGTCTGACCCCCGTCGACGACGGAGATCCACGCTGGGCCGATCCTCGAAACCTGGGTGAAGTCCGCCGACTCTCAGTCGCGCTCCGACGTAAAGAAAGCATTTACGTCGCCCCCGAGGTCTACGCCGACTATCTTATCCGGCACCAAGGTCTGCATCGCGAAACGCAACGTGAAGGAAGTCAAGCTCTGACTCTCGTGCTTGAAGCGCTTCAAGGATTCTCCGCATCCGCCGATCTCTGGGAATCGGAGATCTTTCCGGCGCGGATTCGCGACTATCGACCGTCGTGGTTGGATGAGATCCTAGCCTGTGGCGCGTTCAGTTGGAGAGCGACGGGAAAGGCCCGAGGGGAGATCGACGCTTGCTTCTTCAATAGTAACCTCCCGCACTGGAACCCTACACCACTTGAACCGCTGGCCGAAGAGGAAGCCCTCGTCCTCTCGGTGCTCTCCGCCAAAGGCGCGAGTTTTGCCACCGACCTTTCGAGGAGTTCGGGCTTGGACCCCTCGCGGCTCCGAGGAACGCTTGAGATCTTGTTAAGACGGGGGCTGGTCACCAACGACCGGTTCGACCCACTTCGGCCCGGTGGTCAGGCGATGGCCGCGGCGCTTGC
>JAYVYS010000122.1:0-5069 GCA_043784005.1 Isosphaeraceae bacterium | reverse complement strand
AGAATCTGATCACAATCACGGTCATGGGAATCCCCGCGTGGGTGATTCTCGCGGCCATCCTTCACGAGGAGCCGACGAGCCTGCTGGTGCGACTCGAAGAACCGGGCGTGCGTGTCGAGTTGGACGATCACATGATCAAATCACTCTCCAGCAAGGTTGGTCCCGTTGATCTCGAACCGGGCGAGCATCAGTTAAAAGTGTCAAAAGGTGAAGAAGTTCTTTACACACGATCTCTCACTCTGGCGCACGGGGAACAGAAGGTGATCGATGCCCGCTGGACCCCCGAGCCGGCGATCCCATTAGAAAACCTTGATTCGGCCGCGGCGGCCGGCGGATCTTCCGTGCCACCGTTGGTCCTGCGAGGCGTTCAGGATCTGACGGGGCATCTGGATACGGTCACAGGTGTTGGTTTCCAAGGCGAAAACCAGGCTGTCTCAGTAGGGCGCGATCACACGCTACGGTTCTGGGATCTCAACCTCGGCCGATCCGGGAACGCGATCCAGGCATCAAGCTCTGAGCCTAAGGGCCTGATGGTGCTCGATGAAGGCCGTCGTATCGTCACGCTCGGCGATAACGGCTCGATTGAGATTTACGACGCCTCCACGGGATTGTTACTCAAGAGAATCGATTCCGGCCTGAGTGGAGCGGCCCTCTGCCTGGCCGCTTCTCGTGATAGCCGATTGCTCGCCTTAGGGTCGGATGCGGGAGCCGTGCGGGTTGTCGATCTTGTCAGCGGAGAGTCTCGCAGCATTCTTGACTTCGCCCCAACCTCGACGGGGAGCCTCGCGTTTTCACCCGACGGCAAAACGCTCTTGGTCGGACTCGCGGCCGCGCCTCGGCTCACGAATGCGATTTTGGTTTACGACCTGGCAACCGATAAAGTTGTTCGCAAGTTGATCGGTCACACCGCACCGGTCTGGGGGCTTTGCTTCCTTCCCGATGGTCGTCAGGCCGTCTCGGTGGGGGGCGACCGCACCCTTCGGCTCTGGGACGTGACGGCGGGCAAAGAACGGAAGCAATTCCCTGGTCAATCAGGAGTTGGCCGATGTGTCGCGGTGTCGCCGGATGGCCGTTACGCGGTCACGGGCTCGGGGTATCGTTGGAGTTTCGAGGGAGGTTGGAAAGAAGCGCCGTCCTACGGTGTGACGGTCTGGGACCTTGTGGAAGGACGTGTGGTCGGCCTTCATTCGACCCACGGTCCGGTTTCTTGTCTGGCCCTTTCCTCCGACGGCCGAAGGGCGATCGTCGGCGGTGCGAATGCTCTCTTGCACGCATTCGACCTCCCCGACGGAAGAGAGGTTTCCAGCACGGTCTCCACCTCGGTCAAGTCGGTCCCTGTCCCGAAAAGGAGTCTAATCGTGCGTCCCCCGAGCGTCGCGCCCGAGGCCTCTTGAGAAGCAGGCCGGGAATCAGAAACTTCCCGGCACCGCGACGCCGCAATGAAGTGGGGAAGCTTGCCGCCGCTCTGGATGCGGGAGCAAGCCGCCGACCGCTCTGGATAATCCGACCAAAGCGGAAGCATGCTCCCGCACTCGAAAACACTTCTCATTGGTGCGGACGCGAGCCTCCACCGGTCGCCGCGGGGGAATCGGTCCGGTCGTAACGACCCGTGCGGTTCGTCACGCGAACGGTCTTCGGAAGCGTCACCCCGAGGAACGTACAATCACTGGCGCGGTGGCCCGAGCCCAACCCGAGAGACATGGAAAGCTTGGGGCCTGGAGCCCGAGACTCCTCAAGCTCCTCGTCGCGAGGACATAACGGCAACTGTGCCTGAAGGACGACTCGCGACGACGCGAGGGCAAGGAAAGCGATCATATACGGCAACGATTCGTCGTCCTCAACCCGTCTCGCCAGTGCGAACGAAGCGGAGGGAACCGGCGTCGGCGTGCGATAAACGAGACATCCCAGTCCGTCGAGCAGTGTTGAATCCAGACCATGATCGGGATTGGCTACCCACTCGATCGTATCGCCGAAGTGTTGAATCTCGGAAGCGGGAAGCACGGCGAGGGCCATCCGAACAAACGCCTTGAGCGCCGCGACGGAGATTCCGTCGGTCGGGAAATCCGCGAACTCGTTCAAGAGCGGCCGGACAAAGCTCTCAAATGGCCCGGCAAGGTGGCGATCAAAGTGGGCGCGACAATCGTCACACTCATCCCAGACAAAGAGCGCTGTATTCCCGACAATCGCCGGCAGCGCGAGGTGCGTGCCTCGAAACTTCGCCGAAGGTTCGGCCTGCTCGCAAAACCGGCAACGGCGTCGCCGTGTCGAGGATTCCGCCTCAGACTTTCCCAGCATCACGGGGTTGGAGCCCGAGAGCTTGTATCGGGCGACATAGCGATAATTCAGCGCGAACGCGAGATCTTGCTCGGCGGCAATCCAGTCCTCGCGATCGTTGCCGTGTCCCCATTCCCTGCGTTGCCAGCGCTGATAAGCGGCCAGTTCGATTTGTTCTCGGGTCGGTAACATGCCTTCCCTGCCCGTTAAGTCCGCGAGCCCGCTTGTTGAAAACCAGCCCCAAGGGTCGCTTTCGGGTCGGTTGCGTCGATTTTAACGGGTGTATCAACAAGGGGATAGCCCGAGAGCTTTCCGACGTCTCACGATCCCTTTCGATGCGTCAGCGCACCGAGAAAGAACCTCGCCCTTATCGCGGGATCGTCTGGACGGAAGGGTCGAAACTCTCCCGCGTCGCACGCAACGCTCTCACACGCCCCGTTGGCAAGAAAAAGCTGATATTTCCCCGACGGGATGAGCCTCAAGACGTCTTCGACGGTTCCCCCAAGCTCCTCCAGGCCACAACCCGCATGAACTTCAATCAAGAGATCGGGAGGGGTTTGCGAGGCCAGCAAACCTTGCGCTCCCCGAAGCGCCGCGCATTCATGCCCCTCGACGTCGATCAAAACGACATCCGGAACGCCATGACTCGCGGAAAGCTCATCAATCGTGACAGCGGGAACTTCCAGTTGTCCAACGCGGCCCACCTGGCCGATCTTGGGATTCAAAACAGTGGCGTCCAGGGTCAGACTTCCCGGCCGATCGCTGACAGCCGCGTTGAGGATCGTCAGCCAGGGCATTCCGTTGCGGTCACGATTTCGGATGCCCACGCGCGCGTTGTGAGGATGAGCCTCGACCGCCAACACAGCCCCTCGCGAGCCGACAATGTGAGCCAATTGCAACGCGACAACGCCTTGATGCGCGCCCAGGTCGAACACGCGGGCACCGGTAGTGAGTCGAGAACGTCGCAGAAACGCGATCTCGTTGCCGACCGGCCAATCATGTTCATACCATTCTTCGGCGACAGCGTCGGTTATCCAGACCGCGAGCGGGATCCCTCCATAGGAATGATGGGCGAGTCGTGTCGAAAAGCGCGCAAGTTCCGATCGGAATCGTCGTAGCCGGGTGCGTGCCTTGATCTGGCGGAGCTGTTCCCACGCCCAGCTTGGCACGAACGGGCGGAGCATGGATTGAAGCGTTGCCGGCATGAAATCACCGTGGCTCGATGAGGACGTCGCGCACGACATCAGGTCGGGCGGGGTCGTGAACCTCGGTGTTGAACGAGATGATCACCATGGGCGTGCTCCCGGTATTGAGCATCGCGTGAGGCACGCCTGCGGGAAACGTGAAGCGGTAGGCCTGGCCCTGGCCGAGCTCATAATCGCGCAGACCGTCGGCATCCCGAATCCGCACCAACGCTGGGCCGAGGACCACGGCGATCTCGGTGCCTTGGAGATGATAATGGTTGCCTCGGATCGCGCCGGGGATGGTCAAAACGAGGTGGGCGTTCTTTTGCGAAGGGAATTCCGCGGCATGAAGCGGCTCAATCACGAGGCCGCGCGCGTCGGTGGGAAAGGTCATCGGCTCGGCGGTGGCGCAGGCGAGTTCGGTCATGGAGTGGACCCCGGTTCGCATAGTCACGTAACAGAAAAGTCCGTCAATCTTCGTCGCAAGTCATCAAAAGTCGAGTGGCTATCCCTTCCGAAAAAGAAGCGCGCCGGTAATCCCACCACCCGGCTGGCCCCGAGCCGAAAAAGTTCGCGCTGACACGCGGTGAGTTTTCCAGAAGCGACCTGAGCCGTGACGCGCCAGCCGGGCTTGCCGCGTTCGTCCCAGATTTCACCGCGGGCGATGTGCGAGACGCCTTGGTTGCGAAGATAAGCGGCGACCGCCGCGACCGTGTCGGAGCCGGGATCGGCGGGGCTTCCCACGACCTCAAGATGGAGCATTCCTTCGGAGGCTTTCACCCCGTCGATCGCATCAAGCAATAGCGCGAGCGGGCCGCCTTCTCCCTCTTCCGCCAGCGAGGTGAGTCCAGGTGCGTGCCCGATCAGACAGGCGGCCGAATCGAGCACGGTGCCTTTTTCGATCTCCTTGAGGCGGTTGTCTTTGAGGGTCGTTCCCGAGCTTGTCAAATCGACGATGATGTCGGCAATCCCAAGGCTCGGATGCAATTCGAGCGCGCCTTCGGAATCCACGAATTGGTAATAGTAAATCCCCCAGCGGCGAAAATACGTTTGCGTTAGCGCGGGATACTTTGTCGAGACGCGGAAGGTTCGGCCCGAGGATTTAAACTCGGAGGTGAGGTCCACCAGGTCGATCACGTGACCGACGTCGATCCAACTTTCCGGGACCGCGACCACCAGCCGACAGCCCGCGTAGCCAAGGTCGGCCGTCACGACGATCGTCTGCGAGGCCTCCGCGGCGCGTTCAGCGTAGACGTCCATACCCGTCACTCCCAGATGACAGCGACCTTCCTGCACCTGGGTGACGATATCGGCGGGACGCATGAATACCACGTGAAAACGTGGCTGACCGGCGATGATCGCCTCATATTGACGGTCGCTGGCGCGGCGGACTTTGTAACCGGCCGTCTTGAGGATCTCGACAATCCCCTCGTACAGATGCCCCTTCGAGGGCAAAGCGAGGCGGATCGGGTCGATCAAGGGCGAAGGTACGCTCATCAAGGCCTCGGTCGGTAGGCGATCGCGGGGGAAAACATGGCCGAGGGCCACATCGGAGATGAGGTTTCTCGGCCGTAAACGGCAGGGTGGGTCGAGTCTTCGAGGCCCACCATC
>JAYVYS010000121.1:0-5251 GCA_043784005.1 Isosphaeraceae bacterium | reverse complement strand
TGTGAATGAAATGCGCCCAAACGAATCCACTAAACCCGAAGATCGCCGCGCCTGTGAGTGCTCCCGAAGGTCCAACATGCCGGCGAAGCCAGCCGTAGGTGCCCAGTCCGGTCAACCAGACCGAGGCCACGTTGTCGAGATTGAAGGCCTTCCAGGTGGCCATCCACGGGTAGAACAGATATTTCAACGGATGGAGATACCCTGCCTGACTCTCGCTGAAGAGGGCCATTCCGCAATAGAGCTGGGGACACCATCGTGAGAACCTGCCGAGCTTGATCTCTTTGGCGAAGAAATCGCGATAAGCGAAGTTGATTTCGGTCACGTCGAAGTAAAAGAACGCCTTTCGAAGCGTGACCGCGTCCCAGAAGTAAAAGACCACGGCGGCGGTCCAGACGGTCAGTGCGATGACGTCCGCGATTCCAAACGGCCTTCGCTCGGGGCACCAGTGTTGTTCGGCGGGCGGCGTCGACTGTTCCAAGAGAGCCCCCTCTGCTGCATCATCTCGCGGCTTTGGCCGGGACCCGGCGCAGAATCGTGACACCACGCGCTCGCTGAACGGAACGGTAACCGTCCCGAATCGCCTGATTTCGAAACGTGACCCCTTCAGGATTCAAGCGGACCAGGATGACGGGATCGGACGTTCGTCGCCACTCCGGAAATCGGTTCGGATAAGTCGGAAAGGGGGCCCCGCGTACCTTTCCGCCGGTCAGGAACGCGAGCCGGTAGACGTCCCAGTATCCCGCTTCGATCCAGGAGACTTCCGGATGGGCTTTCAACCAATCGAATGTCGGGTCGTCCATCGGCTTGACAACGGGCAGTCCCGATCGTTCGATCCAGCCGAATTGAGCATACCAGCGAAAAGTGTCGGCCGTCATCAGCCCGGCGAATAAGACGACACTCGCGACCATTCCGACTCGCCATCGCAGACCTTTACGGTAGCAACCCTCGGCGAAAAATCCGAACCCGAGCGAGAGCGGCGCGAGGAGTCCCACGAGATAGCGATAGTTGTCGGAATTGAAGATATTTCGGTTTACCAGGAACCCTGCGAACGTCGCGGTCGCGGAAAGCAATAATCCGCCGAGGACGACACGTAAGGTTCGGGACGGTCCATGGAAAGCCGTGGAGGCGAGTGCGAAGACCGAGGCAATAGCGACAGTTAGTGTGATCACGACCACGGCCGCGGAGAGCAGACTGAAGGGCGTCCGCCTTCGCGTCGACGTTGAACCGGAGAGGGTCGTCGGGTCGGGCTCGGATTCCAGTCCCGGAAGCGTGTATCCCGCGATCAGGCGCGGAAGGCATTCCTTGAGGAGGATACGGGCGTGATTATTCAGCAACGCAGGCTGAAATGATAATGCGAACTGGTCGCGATACGCATCATAGGGGTCGATCCATACTCCGAGAGGCCTTGGCCAGACGCCGCCGAAGAATCCAAGCGTGAAGAAAAGCGCAGCCACGATCGATTGTCGAGGTGTTTTCGCGAAGATCCCATTGAGCCCCGCCGCGGCGATCAGCCCGATCACCGTGATCGAGAGCATCGCGTCGAGATAGAGGCCAAACCCGCACCAGAGGCCGAGAGTGACGGCTCGAAGCCTCCCCCCGTTCATCAAGAGCCCCGCGAGCAATGCGAATGCCCCCGCATGCCAGGCTGCCGCGACAAGGTGTCCGCCTGTGATTCGCGCCGAGAGCCAGAGGACACCCGTCGACACGAAGGTCAACGGGACGAGCGACCAGGCGGCGACCCCCGGACCGGCGGTTCGCCAGGCCAGCCAGAAGCCGGCGGCGAGGAGCCCGAGATGGGCGAGCATGCCGCCACTCACCAACGTCCGCGAGTTCGCACCCCAGATCAACGCCGGGGGAAGAGAGAGCAGCACCGCTCCGATTCCCGTGAACGGGGTTCCGGGGTAGTGCCAGCGTAAATGCCCCTGCGTAGCTTCGAGGAGCGTGATCCCATCGACGGCGAGATCACTATCCAGATGGTTGGACGCGTTAACGATCAAGGGAACTCTGATCAAGACGACCCAAACGGCGGCGCAGGCGAAGGCGATCCAGGGCCGGAGCGTCGCCGTTTGCGGACCGATCACGTCGAGGCACCCGCCATCGCGGTCAGTTGGACGATGGAGCGGTTCAACTCTTTGGCGAGGTACTCGCGTCCCTTTTTGACGTGGATGTGGTCCCAGGGCAAGACCTCATCAACGGGACGCTCGCGCTGGCTGTAAAACGGCACGTCGATCCCGAGTTCTTCGAAGGTCGACCACCAAAGGTTGGCCTTGAAATACTCGGACCAGGCGTCAAGCCGAGCGCCTCGCCGCCAGACTTCCTCAAGGGCCTCAGCTACGCGCCGATCGCCGCGTGTCAAGATACCTTCCAGCAGACTCTTCTCGATGTCGTGACACTTGACCGTCACGCTTCGGATCTTGACTTTCGAGCGCAGATACTTGTGCGCCCAGCGAAAATAAGCCCGATCGCGCATCCCGTTCCACTGATAGGGCGTGTGGGGCTTAGGGACGAAGTTGGAGACGCTCGCGACCACTTCCGCATAACGACCCGTCACGTCCTTGCCAATCCGCGCGATTTTCTCGGACATCTCGATGATCCCGTCGAGATCGATGGGGCGCTCGCCGGGCAGACCGCACATGAAGTAGAGCTTGACCTTCCGCCAGCCGCGTTTGAAGGCCTCCTCGGCACCGTCGTAAAGGTCGTCGTTGTTGATCGGCTTGCGGATCTGTTCACGCATGTCGTCTCGCGCCACCTCCGGCGCGAGCGTCAAGCCTCCGCGACGTCCTTCTTGCAGCAGTGCGGGGATCTTCTTCAGGGTCTCAGTGATGCGCAGGCTTGGCAATGAGATCTTCACGCCCAGCGGAGTGAAGACCTCGCTCATCTTGGTGACGAGTTCCTCGAAATGGGGGTAATCGCTCGTCGAGAGTGAGAGCAGGCTGATTTCGTCGTGGCCGGTGTTGCGATAGCTCTCCATCGCTGCGGTGATGATCGTTTCCACGGTTCGATACCGGAGCGGGCGCTTGATCACGGTGCTCTGGCAGAACCGGCATTGCCAGGGACATCCGCGCATGATTTCGATCGCGATCCGGTCGTGAGCCGTTTCGACAAAGGGGACAATCGGCCTGGTGGGCAACGGCGTGCCGTCGAGGTCGTCGATCACGCAGGCTTTGATGGCCGCGGGCACATCGTCGCGGAGCCTGTAAATCTCGGAGATGGTGCCGTCCTCGGCGTATCGAGGCTCGTAAAAGCGAGGAACGTAGGCCCAATTAACGGCTCCCGCGATCCTCGCGAGTTTTTCTTCGCGGCTCAGGTCCGGATCACCTTGCATCGCCTTCCACATGTCGCAAACGAGAGGCAGACTCGGCTCGCCGTCGCCGATCACGAAGAGGTCGATGTAGGGGGCGAGCAATTCCGGATTTTGCGCGCCGGGTCCGCCCGCGATGACCAGGGTGTCGTCGGGTCCACGATCCTCGGCATGAAGCGGAATCTTGCCGAGGTCGAGCATCGTCAGGACGTTTGTGTAGCAAATCTCGTACTGGAGCGAGAACCCGATCACGTCAAACTTGTGGAGCGGGGTGAAGGTTTCAAGACTGTAAAGCGGCAGTTCGTGATCGCGGAGCGACTTTTCGAAGTCCGGCAGTGGTGTGAACACCCGTTCGCACGCCCAATTCTTGGCGTTCATCAAGCTGTAAAGGACTTGCAGGCCGTGATGGCTCATCCCAAGTTCATAAGTGTCGGGGAACGCCATGCAGACGGTCCCCTCGACGGCCCGATGGTCCTTGCAAATCGTATTGAGTTCCCCGCCGACGTACTGGGCGGGAGTGATCGTGTTCGGAAAGATTCTTGAGACCACGAACTCTTTGAGGGCCGTGTTGAGCATGGAGTTCGTCCTCGATCCTGGAACGACGAGCGGCCGGCGTACCACTTCCGTGTGCGATTGATGCGCCGGGATCTGGCATCTTCGTGAATTGGAAAGTGTAACATCCGCGTTCCCGGTTGAACAGAAGTCGAAACTCTCGAACACGCGGTCCCATGATTGGTTGCGCTCATTTTCAAACGGCTCGCGGAGTGTCCATCTCGACAGTGCCCGTCATCCGAAGAATAATGATCTTCATGGAAACCGTTCGATCCAAGCCCGAAACGCGGCGAATTTATCTGCTTGGGTTTCTCGTCGTACTGTGGGCGATGACCGCATTGGTCGGTTGCTCGGAAAAGCCCGGTGCCAGAGAGGTTCCTGTCAGCAAGCGGGAATCTCAAGAGACTTCTATCGACCCGAGAGCCCCAACAAGCCCTCCCAGGAATATTGCCACGCATTGAAATGGAATGTCAGAAATTGAGGTGAACGGGTGGAGACGCACGATGACCGGCCATTGATCGCACTCACCATGGGGGACGTCGCGGGTGTCGGGCCGGAGGTGATTGCCAGGGCTTGGGGAGATTCTCCACTCCGGGCGTTGTCGCGACCCTTTGTGATCGGGAGTCGGGAGATCCTCGAACGCGCTCTCGATCGCGTTGGCGTTCGAGCGTCTGTGGTATCGATCACACGACCCGAGGATGCGGTCCCGAGTGCCCAGGCGATTCCTTGCCTGGAGGCTTCCGATCAGGACCTCTCGGGGGTTCGACCGGGGATCATCAGTGCCAAGGCCGGGCGGGCGGCTTACGACTACCTTGTGGCGGCGACCGACCTGGCGCTCGCGGGACGGATCGACGCGATCACAACCCTTCCTTTGAACAAAGAAGCGCTCCACGCCGGCGGGGTTCCACATCCGGGTCATACCGAGATCCTCGCCGAGCGCTGCAAGTCACCCGATCATGCGATGATGCTCTACCTCAGCCCACCCAGCGCGGCGGGCGATGCGGGGCTCGGAGTCGTTCACGTCACGTTGCATGTCGCGTTGCGATCGGTTTTCGATTTGATCACCGAAGAATCGGTTTATTCAAAGATCCTTCTTGCCGACCGTGCCTTGCGACCGCTCACGGGCGGAAGAGCGCCTCGCGTCGCTGTCGCCGCGTTGAATCCGCATGCGGGGGAAGGCGGCCTGTTTGGCGATGAGGAACGCCGGGTCATCGAGCCCGCGGTGACTCGTGCCTCGCGAGCGGGAGTGATCGTGACCGGGCCTGTGGCTGCGGACACCTTGTTCTCGCGTGCCATTGCCGGCGAGTTCGACGCGGTGGTGGCGATGTATCATGACCAAGGGCATGTCGCGCTCAAGACCTTGGGATTCGACCGGGCGGTGAACGTCACCCTCGGCCT
>JAYVYS010000120.1:0-5022 GCA_043784005.1 Isosphaeraceae bacterium | reverse complement strand
CGTCGAACGCCGATTCTGTCGCCCCATTTCGGGAAAGATTCGGTTCGACCGCGGATCTCGGTTTATCGATCGCGGGGACGGCTGGCACAGACGGAATCTCCCCGTTTCGCACTGGGAACACGCGATCACGACGCCAGCCATTCCAAAACCACCGAAACGACCTCGTCCCTGAAAAGCGGAAAAAGCCTTCGATTCGGAGGTTCCGGCGTCAACCGCGCGCAGCACGGTTCAACCGTCGTCCTGATTCAATCTAGATTAAGTTGCCGAAGTTGAAGGGACGGTCGGCAGGTTTTTTAGATTTCTTTTCAAAGAGGGAACGAAGAACTGGGGATTTCAAGATCGGAGCTGTCTACTCGTTGTCAACCCTCGAACAGACCCAACCCGTTTGGTCAGGGAGTTGATCGTTTTGAAAGCGGCTCATGATGGATTCCGGGGTGGTGGGTCGAAACCTCACACCGAGAGGCCTGATCGGGGTGCCACGGGTTGGACTCAACCCGTGGCATGGCCTATGCTTGCGGCACACGGGTTGAGTTCAACCCCTGGCACCCGATGGTTGCCTTTCGGCCTTCACCCCGGCATCCATTATGAGCCTTGAAAGATAGAGCGCACACTCAGTAAGTCAGGGTCGACCCGGGGCTGTTTTTGGTCGCTCAGATGACGGCGCTGAGAACGATCTGTCCGAGAACGGGGGAACCTAATTCACGGAGATCATCGAGGGTGCGTCGCACTTCTTTCCGCACGGGCACAGGTGCGTCCACGACTGCAACTACCCCATTCGCCATTGTCGCCAGTATTTGCAAATCGACCGTGTGAGAAAGCGAGGGACCGATCAGAAGCAGGATGGAGTAGCGTTGCTGCAACTCTCGCATCAATTCGGCCATGCGGTGCGTCGCCAGTGCGTCCGCGGTTACGAACGTCTGTCCGGCGGGAATCCGGTCCACTCCATAACCCTCTTCCGGGTGACAGATATCGTCGGGATCGTTGCAGACAAACGCCAGGTAATCCGAAAGCCCCAGGACGTTGTCCTGATTCAGGTCCTCGGCCTCCCGGTCGTCATCGTCCAGGGTCGCTTTGGAATGGTCGATCGGCTTTCCTTTGGAAGATTCGAGAGCGAGGATTGGGGTTGTAGGATGGTGAATACGTGCATCGATAATGAGAACACGTTCATCTCTCAACGCGAAGAAACCGGCGAGTTCACCGAGTTCCTCATCCGCGTTTCCGCCTTCGGACAGGGTGCTGAAGACGATGGCGGCCCCGGCTTCGGGAACATGCTGTCGTAGTCGCAGGGCCAATCCTCGAAGCTGTTGAAAGCGGGCTTTTTCACCAACGGGAGCGATTAACGCGAGAGACGGCAAGCCAAGTTGATGGGCGCGTTCTTCCGCGGACCAGCCCGTGCCGAAGAGTTCCATCGCGAATACGAGACCGATCGCGAGCATCATCCCCAAACCGCCAAATCCGATGATCAGAAATTTCTTGTTTGATGACGCGGGATAATCACCGACCTCGGCGCGTGACGCGATCACGAACTCGGCGGCGGTCAAACCCATCAGGTTCTTCATCCCCGCGATCTGAGCCTCGACATGCAATCGTTCCACGTTGATCGCTTCGACCTTGCGGATCAAGGCGTCGTACACTCCTCGAAGGTTGTCTAGGCGTTCGAGGGTCTTTCGCTTATCTCCCAGGCTTTTCTCGATCTGACGCACTTCCTCGCGGATCGCCGTGAGTTGAAGCTCGAGCTCGAGTCTGCGGAAAAGGACTTGCTGAATGATCGGCGAACCGGAACTCTTTTTATTGCCGTCGGGAACCACAACCTTGTCGATTTTCTCAAGTTCAGCCTTCCACCCTCGAATCTTTTCACTGTCACGAATCTGCGCATTGAGGACTCCAATCTCTGACGTGATCGTCTCAGCCTCTGAAACAGAAGCCGCCCCCTTGATGACTAACTTTCGGATGCGTTCATATTCCTTTTTCTTCACGTCAAGCTGCGCAAGGACTTGCTGAACCCGTTGTTCCTCGCCGATCAGTTCGCGAAGCCGATCCTGTCGGCGTCGAGCATCCGCCACCGAGTCGGTGGTGGCCTGGTATTGCTTTTCTTGTTCCACCTCTTTGGCTTCCTGGTCTTTAACTTCGGCGAGATGCTCGGCCATTCGTTTGACTTGCGCAAGAGTATCCGATTCGGTTCGGCGATGCTGCAAGATCGCGGCTTCGAACTCCATGATTTGCTTGTTGATCAGGATCAGATCTTCGTGGTAATCCACTAAATTCTCGCGACGGTTGAAATCGCGAACCGCCTTCGAGGCGGCGTCGAGCCGTTCGGTCGTCTTGATGAGGTTGATCTCATAATCGCGAACATGCTCTCCGAGCTTCTCTCGACGGATCTCGGCAACCCCGTTCACAAAGATTTCCGTAAGCCCGTTCAACATGGCTGCGGCTTGCTCACCGTCCTCCCAGCGAAAAGCGAGCTTCACGACCTTGGTCCCGTTCGGGATCAACACGGTCAAATTCTTGTCGATCGCCTTCGCGGGAAGGATGAGCTTGAACTGCTTCCGGAGTTTCTCGATATTCTCCGGCGAGTTGATCAGCGCCGTGAGCGTCTTCAAATCGGGAGGAGAATAGAGTCCTTTGCCATCGTCCGGCACGGGTAAGGGTGCGTAGACAAGAGTAGTCTCCGACTCCCAGACCTTCTTCGCGAGGGAGGTCGATGCACCGTACGATACCCCCGTCGCAACGATACAGGCCAGGGCGAACGTCCGCTTGCGCGCCCGAAGCGCGCCGAGAAGACGTTCCACCACGTGCCGCGACAATCCACCGCCCAGTCGCCCGCGTCCTGACGCGATCGCGCCCGGCAAGCGTGCCGCTGCCAGTCCGGCTTGGTTCATCGACACCGACACGATGGACGACTCCAGAAGAGGGACGTGCGCCTGAAAAACCGCGAACATGTGTCAGTCGACAGATCATGCCAGAGCACTACCATCGATCCGATCGCTTCAGGCGGTGCAAACGGCCAGCATCGGCCGAGGCATCCAGAAGGGTGACAATAACGGAATTCGTGAAAGTGCTTTGCTCACCCGCTCGGAAACACCTGTGAACCTCAGATACGCCGGGGTCGTTTTCTCCACTAATGAACACAAGGCCCCAATTCCGCTGGAGTCAACAAATTTTATGAGAGTGAAATCGATCACGATCGGTATGTCACCCGCTAACAAGGGAGCGATCTCATTGCGAAATCGGTTCGAAAGGGATGCGTCGAGATTCGGCACACTGAGTGTGACAAGAAGTCTTTCCGGCGCGTTATTAAGAATCCAACCCATAAGTGGTAACTTGGCGTCTCTCAGGTTCTATCGCGCTTGACTCGCTTGACTCGACTCTCTTCTCTCAAAGTGAGACAAACTTGCCTCACGTTGATCCAGGCAGCATCACTTTGGTCTTGAAACACGATTAACGGTCTCGGGACGAGGCACTTCCGTTACACCGGAGATCGTCTCATTCAGGCCTATCTTTGGGCTAGCGACTTCAATCCGTACGGAGTCGGTAAGACCATGAAGCAAGTTCCAGACCGCCGCGAACATGGAATCGATCGTGTTGTCGGAAAACAACAATTCACAATGCACGGTTGTCGAGCGATCGCGAAGCGCGTTCGTCCTATACTTGAGAATTGAGTCCTCGACCGCGGACCTGATCGCGAGGCGAATCGAATGGCAATCCGACGTGTGGCAATGATCCTTCCCGGCCTGGGACGAGTGCAGCGAGGGGCGGAGACCGCTTTCTTGGAAGTCGCTCGCGCGCTCGGCCGTGATCCGGAATGGGAGGTCACCGTCTTCGGATCAGGCGATCAAGGAACCGACGGGCTCTCTCTTCAACGGGTCGGGTGTGTTCCCCGCGAGCGCTTTGAGCGCTGGCCCAAGCTCCCCTGCCTGCGGACGGAAAACCACTATGAGGAACTCTCTTTCGTTCTAAGCATGTTCCGCCGAAAGACTTATCAGCCTGAGAATTTTGATGTAGTGATCGCCTGTTCTTACCCTTACGTGAATTGGATGCTTCAACTGACCGGAGGCAAGAAGCGCCCCAAGCAGATCTTTGTGACTCAGAACGGCGACTGGATGTGTCAGGCGTCGAGCCGAGAATATCGCTTGTTTCGCTGTGATGGCCTTGTGTGTATCAACCCGTTTTATTACGAACGGCACCGCGAACATTATCTGTCCGCATTGATACCCAATGGCGTCGACCCGAGCGACTATCGTCCTTGCTCTCCGGGAGAAGTCGCACCCGACCTCGGAATCCCGCGCGACCGTTCCGTGATCTTGATGGTGAGTGCGCTCATTCCAGAAAAGAAGGTTGCCGAGGCGATCCAAGCGGTCGCCCTAGTTCCCGAAGCGTTCCTCGTCGTGGCAGGAGACGGTCCCGAACGTAAGGAAGTTGCCGCGCAGGCGGCGACGCTCTTGCCAGGCCGACACCTCTTGCTCGGCAGTCTGCCCAGATCAATAATGCCTTCAGTCTATCGCCAGGCGGATCTCTTCCTTCACATGCATCGCGAGGAGCCGTTCGGCATCGTTTACCTCGAAGCCGCGGCGAGTGGACTTGCGATCGTCGCCCCCGACGCGCCGATCCCGCGCTGGATTCTCGGCGAATCGGCAGTGTATGTCGAACCCGACGAACCCATTTCGGTTGCGGAGGGTTTGAGACTGGCGTTGAACATAGCATCTCGGCAACGGCTCGGAACCTCCGTTCGCACGCGAGTGTTGGCGGAGTGGACCTGGGATGTTCAGTCGCGTCGATATCGTGACTTCATCGATCAGGTTCTCACAGAGGGTGGAGTCTGCCGATGAGTGGTATCGACCCGCCGACGCTGAGCCTCATCATCGTCAATTACAATACACGAGAGCTACTTCGACAGTGTTTGATCTCGGTGCGGACCTATGAGCCCGGAGCGCAGGTCATCGTTGCCGACAATGGCAGCCACGATGGTTCCGCCGCGATGATCCGGCGCGAGTTTCCTCAGGTCGAACTCGTCGAAATGGGTTG
>JAYVYS010000119.1:0-4513 GCA_043784005.1 Isosphaeraceae bacterium | reverse complement strand
TCCCTCTTGCTTCCCGGTCAGATTGGTCCGAGCGACTTACGGAGACCTTACTAATGAAGCTGAGCCAGCCTGAATGGATCGATGCCACCATGGCGGCCGGCTTGATCGGAGACGTCGACGCCAGGGCGGTCAAGAGGCTTGCGGCGGCGGGGCGGATCAGCGTTCGTGAACTCCCCGGCGTCCGAGCCCGGTTCCTGCGATCGGATATTGAGAGGCTGGCGACCGAGACGGTACGCCAGGCCGACCCCAACCTGAAAGGCTGACTCCCATGCAGATGTCATCATCTGAGATGGTCAAGCGTCGCGTGAACCCCAGCGCGTTTCCCCCGCCCCTCGTCGTCGACATGGCGGAGGTCCGAAAGGAAGCCCGAGAAGTTGCTCGGGTCGTCGTCGGGATTATCGTCGAGGCCACTTACGAGACTCTCGGCGAAGTGTTCGCCGGGGCAAAGACCGTTCAGGCCGTGAAGCCCTCGCGACGACGTTCGTGATGTTCGTGATCAAGCCCGCAACCGAGTGAGAGGATTCACACCCATGTTCAAGTTAGCCGATCTATACGTAGCGACCAGTGCGAACCAGACCAAGAACAAAGGGGGGCTCGCGCAGGCGATGTCCAAGCTTTCGGCAGAAAAGACCCCGATGGGGTTTTCACTGACCGAGATCGCCAAACAGGTCAAGCCGAACGGCTTGCAGCCAAAGGGAATGTCCGTGGTACTCGGGGCTCTCACGGCGTTGGTCCTTCGCGACGAGAGATCGAAGCGCTTCCGTGAGGCGTTCGCCGAGATGAACCACGCTCTACGCCAGGCTCATGAGTTTATGGAGAGCAAGTGCCGCGAGACCGGATCGCGTGCATCCAGATACATGCTTGATTCGATCCTAACTACTGACCTCAAGGCGGAGACTTCATGAGCACCCTGTACGGCGACCTTGCCACGCTCACGGCGAAACCCCGGACCCTCAACGTCGCGGGCCGAGCATACAAGATTCACCCGCTCAAGATCAGCGACCTTGGCGAGCTTCAAAACTGGGTCAACGAGCAGCTTCCCGACCCGATCGACGCTTGCGTGTCATCGCCGGGTTACGCGAAGCTCCCCCCGGAAGAAAAGAAGTACCTCTTGCGAGTTGGTGCGGAGTTGGCAGCCAGAGGCAAACGGAAGCTTGGCTCACCCGAGGCGACCGAGTTGATCAACAGCGTCGACGGCGTCCGCGAGATGCTGTTCTTGTCGATCAAGGACGGTGACCCGTCGTTCACCCGAGATGACGCGGCCAAGGTCGCATCACGACTCACGCCGAACGATATCAACATGGCCTTCAGCGTCGCGTTCGGAGTTGATACGGCTGAGATGATCAGCGACGAGGGCAATCCCGACCCAAAAGCGGGAAAGGAGTCTGGGATTGGTGGGGGGTCTTCCACGACCTGGCCAACGAACCGTTCGGCTGGAGTCCCGAAACGATCGGGCGGTTGACCCTGACCCAAGTTCGTTGCGTGCTCGGCGATGGTAAGGCCCTGAAGCATCCCGGCGCGGCGGACGTGTTTCGTTCGAACGACATTTCCGAAATACGAGCCCACATGGAAGAGCGCCAAAATCAATACGAGGCAAACCCCTTCGAGTTTCCGGCTCGCGGGCCGTGGGCCGATCCTGAACCCTGAAAGAGCAACCCATGTTCAAGCTCGCGGAACTGTTCGTCGAGATTGGATCGAACCTCAACCCCCTGAACGCGGGGCTCGCGCAAGCGCGGGGCAAACTGACGGCATTCACCACCAGTGCCAACGCGGCGGTTTCCGGGGCGTCGATGGCGTTGCTCGGCATCGGCGTTGCCGGCGGCGCGGCGATGGCCGCGGGACTCTGGAAGGGTACTCAGGCGGCGGCAAGCCTCAACGAATCACTCTCCAAGGTCGGGGCGGTGTTCGGTCCCGACGCCAAAGCAATCACGGACGCGGCCGACCTGATGGCGGAGAAGTTCGGTTCCTCCAAGCAGGTGATCATCGACGCGGCGACCGAGACGGGGATTCTCGCGCAGGGCATCGGCGGACTCGCGAATGGGCCGGCGTCGGAATTCGGGGCGCAATTCGTCAAGATGGCCGACGATTTAGTATCGTTCGCGGACGTCGCCGGGGGCGTGCCCGAAGCCATGCGCGCGATCAACTCGGGCCTTAGGGGCGAGAGCGAGCCGATGTCCCGATACGGGGTGATCTTGCAAGAGGACCAACTCAAGGCCGAGGCGCTACGGCTGGGCATCGCCAAACTCGGGAAGGAACTCACACAGCAACAGAAGTTCACCGCGCGAGCGTCGCTGATTCAAACGGGGCTGGCCAAGACCAAAGGTGACCACGAACGTACCGGGGGCAGCGCGAAGAACGTGCAGAGGGAGATCATGGGCCGGGCGGCCAACCTGTTGAGCGACGTCGGGCAGGCGGCGCTCCCGGTCTGGTCTGAGATCCTGACCTCGGTCAATAAGGCGTTTCAATCGGTCGCGGCGTTCGCTACCGGGACCGCCGGGCAACTCAAGTCATGGGGAGAGGCAGGGGCAGGCGCGGTCCGGCGGTTCATGGCGACGCTTGCGGACCTTGGCGCGTCGTTCCAATCGTTTCTGGGGTCCGAATCGTTCGGGTCGCTCGGCACGGCAACGGCGGCGGTGTTCGGGGTGATCCGGTACGGGGCGGAAACGGCATTCGGCTATGTCAAGGATGCGATTGACCTGATGGGATTCGGTCTTCGCAACTTCGACGACCTGGCCGCGCTCGCGGGAGTCAGTACCGTCGAGGCCTTCACGCACGCGGGCGAAACCATCGCATGGGCGGCCAAGGTCGCGGAGGACTTCGGAACCTATCTGGCGGGCAACTGGCAGTCGCTGGCGACCGATGCCATGAATGCGGTGACCGCTGCCGTGTCCAATCTTGGCGACAACATCAAAGCCATCCTCGACGCGCTGGCGGGCCTGGCGCGGGGCGAAGGTTTTGACCTCAAGCTCAAACCCGTCCTCGAAGGATTCAACCCGACCGCCGCGCAGTTCCACGTCAGGGACATGGAGCACTCCGACTACGGTGACCAGAAGGCGGAAATCAACAAGAGGATCGCCGATCGCGAGTCAGGGCGCAAAGTCGCCGAGGTCCCCGGAGCGGCACAACCGGGGGGCGTGACCGCTCCCGTTCTTCCTTCCGCGCCCGGAGGCGGACCGGCGGCCAAGGCATTCAAGGCGGAGACCTTCGAGGGCGGCCGAGACTACTCGAAAGCGCTTATGGCCGGGGCGCTCTCCGCGGCTACCAAGCCAAGCGCCGCCGATGAAGCAAAGGCCAAGACAGCGAAAGATCAGCTCGCGGAAGCCAAGAAAACGAACAACCTGCTTGAGGACATCTCCAAAGGCTTTCACGGCTCCGCCAACCAGACGGCGGCAAGGCTTTCGACTTATGCGTGAACAAACGGCCGCGAATCACGAACACGCTCAGACGGGTTGATCGATTCGCAACGGAGAATACCTCATGACGGCTTACAAGACAGCGGCGGTTGGGTTTGGTTCGGGCATGCTGGGCGCGCTCGTGATGATGGCGGCGTCGGGCGCGGCCCCGAAAGCGAAGCCCGTCAAGGTCCCGGACGTCATCGAGGCGAAAGAGTTCCGGCTTGTCGATGGGCAAGGCAAGACGCTGGGGGTGTGGTTCGGAACCGATGGAGCCCCTCAGTTCACGCTCTACGCCAGCGGCAAGCCACGCGTGGTTCTCTCGGCCGATGATTCAACGGCGGGTGTCGTCGTCGGCAATCCAAAGGCCGCCAACGTGATGATGTTCATCACGCCCGACGGGCGAGCCGTCATCTCGGCCGACAACGCGGGCGGGGTGATCAACATCGGACCGACAAAGGAAGGCGTCCCGGTCGTCGAGATCGCGGACGCGGCGGGGCGGGTGAAGTTTCAGGCGGGGCGGTGACCAGGCTCGAAAAACAGACAAAACCGACACCTAAAAAAAGACCGCGTTGCGCCGGATCGCTCTGCGGTTAAACGACCGTGCTGACCGCCTTTTTCTGCCAAGGGGTGTCCGATTTCTGTCCGATGGCCATACCGAATTCTTCCTTGAAAATCGTGCATGTAGACTGAATCGGTGTTCCGCATGTTTTTCGGGGATTCGCCCGATGTCGCAAATGTCGGACACGAAAAAGGGGGAAGCCGAAAAAGAAGGCGAAGTGATTTCGCCTGTTGATACGGACAAAACGGACACCTAAAAAAGGGCGACACCTTCAAGGCCGAGTCTCAACATTGGACAAAATCTCCACAAAATCCACACCTAAAAAAAGAGTTCTGGGCGGGCGTCCTTCGTCGTACACGGCCCCGATCGTCCTGGCGGTCGTGTCGTCAATCCTTGGCGGGGCGTCGAGGATCGAGGCCGCCAGGCGGGGCGGCATATCCCTCGCGACGCTCTACGCATGGTTACAGCTTGGCCGAGCCGGTCACGCGGGGTTCGCCCCGTTTGCGGAAGCGGTCGCCAGCGCAGAGAAAGCATGGGCGGCGATCAAACCTGGACGACC
>JAYVYS010000118.1:0-2011 GCA_043784005.1 Isosphaeraceae bacterium | reverse complement strand
CCGCATCAATTCGCTACTACAAGGCCGAACGTTGATACCGGACGGACCGAGGGCCTTGGGCATCATGTGGAGGTTATCGCCGGACCTTCAAGCAAGGAGAGTCCGGTGAGCAGGAGCGGGCGCAGACGGTTGTCGAGCCATGTCTGCCGAAGGAACCAGCGGACATTCCTCGCCAGTGAGTCCGCGCCGATGGAGTGCAACTCGGTCTCGCAGCGCACCAGGGCGAGCACGTTGATTGTCGTGTAGAGCAACTGGGCGAAGACCTCGGGCTCGCCGTGGTCGGGACGGTGGTGAAGTTGCTTCGCGAGCGTCTTGAGACGGCCAAGAAGCCCCAAAAAGTCAATCTCAGCCAGTGCCTTGGCTTCATCCGTCGTGGGCTCGATCAGGCTGAGCAGACAAAATGGTCGGACAATCCGAGGGGAAGGGACCGCCGTTTTTGGACGGCCGCCGGAACGCTTGGCGGGCCAGAGCGGACTGGATGCTGGAAGGTACGTCTGAAGCTCGTTCACCTCAAACATCTCGGAGAGCGGTAATTCCAGCCGGAAGCTCAGGAAGAGGCTCAGCTCGTCTTTGCCGGGGACGATTGCCTGCTCCTCGTAAACACCGCCATCCGGCCGGTCGTCGACGATCAGCGCGAGGGATGCGGTCTGGCTCATGTCGGCGGTCAGAAAAGGCGTGACCCGGTACGCCACGTGCAGCAGGTTGAATTGCGATGCGTTGGACTGCCGAAGAATCGCCATCCACTCCGCGAATCGCTCGTCCGGCGGCACGCCGTCGTGCAACCCTCGGGGGATGACCTCCTGGACAAACCGCCGGAACGCCCGCTTGGCCGTTGTCAGAGCATTGTCGAGGTCCTGCGGCTTCATCTCGGGGTACTCGTTCAGCAACTCAACGCGGGTCTTCCCCCGGCGACCGCGGTACTCATTGGCAAGCAAGGTCTCTTCGAAGATGACCCAGAGGTGCGATTTCCCCGTCCGCTCGCAGTGACGGCGGAGCGCCTGAAGCGCCTGGTGGAGTACATCAAGCGCGAACAGGGCGTCCGGGTCGAGCGGGCGTTCGGCCGCGGCAACGATCGCTTCGACGGCCCCGGGCTCTTGGGAGTTCTCTCTCACGCGGGTGTTCCGCCTGCGATAAGAGTCGATGGCGTGGTGCTGGAGCGACCGGTAGAGGTAGGTGCGGAACCGCGTGCGACGCCCCCCCTTTGCTTCGCGGTCGCGGAAGGCGATGAAGGTATCGAGAAAGTTTTTCTCAGCCGTTTTCAACAGGAAACTGTGGGTAAGCTCCTCAACCTCACCCTCGGGCACTTTGAGGAGACGGAACGCCCGCAGAATCGGCTCGTAATAGGTCTGGCTGAATGCTTGCCAGTTGTCCAGGTCAGCCACGCGGGTCGTCGCGTCGTCAGGTCCTAGTACATCCATCGTCGCATTCCCTCTCGCGTCGACGAGTTGGCCGGCCTCCCCGCGCCGCGTCTTCACGTCGTCGTGCGCCGCTGACCCGTTTCAAAGGAGGTCAGCGCCGCCCCTCGACGTGCGCGGGAGTCGAAAATGGGTTCACTCTCGACGTGGATCAGCTTATCACAACCTTCGCGCGCAAGCTCCGGGACGTTGGTGCGTCTAAAACGGGGCGATCGCGGATCTCCGGCGGAATCCGGAATCGAGTCCGTGGTCGGCCCGAGGAAATCAGTTCCCGATTGAAACGGTGATGCGTTGTGACTGATCCTTCGAAAGGATAATGTAAGCTCATCGAAAATATCCCGGCATCACGACTTGGTGCCGAATTGCCGTGAAAAGGTTGACGTATCTGATACCGTCCCATTCGCTCAGGCCGACGTCTTGTAAGACGCGACAGGATCGATCCCGCGCGATCGCTTTCGTCAGGAGTCCGGGGGTTTCTTGCCGGAAATCCAATATGGTCCCTCCTCCGCCTCAATCTCGGGGGCAGCCGCCGACAACAAAGGTGATGCGATGAACGAAATCCGGCATCCCGACAACGAGCAGCTAAAGTTGTATGC
>JAYVYS010000117.1:0-6297 GCA_043784005.1 Isosphaeraceae bacterium | reverse complement strand
CCGAGCCGACGACGGAATCAGGCAAGGCTTGCCTCGACGCCGAGCGTACGCTGGCCGAGACCTGCTTGGATTCCGGGATCGAATACGCGGTGATCCGCTATTCCGGCCTCTACGGGCCGGGCCGGATGATTCGGCGCTCGGCCTTGGAACGCGGCGAGCCGATCGCCGGCGATCCTGGCAAGTTTCTCAATCTCATCCATATTCAGGACGCGGCGATCGCCGCGATCGCCGTGCTCGACGCGGGGACTTCGGGCAGAACGTATCTCGCGAGCGACGACCAACCCGTCCCGCGACGGTCTTATTACCAGATGGCGGCTGCCCTGCTCCAGGCTCCGTCACCAAGTTTTGTCGATCCTCAATTAGGCAACGCCATCAGAGAAGAACCCAATAAACGCATCTTGAATCGGCGGATCAAGGAAGAGTTGGGTTTCAAGCCGACCTATCCGTCGATTGTCGAGGGACTGCCCGCCTCCCTTGTTGAAGAGCGTTCGCGATGAGATCAACTCATCCGCTGGGGGCAGGCTCGATATAACACGCGAGCGGCCCGCGCGACGATTGCATGCGAGGGTCCGGACCGTAAGCAAGGACCTGGTCGCGCTTGAGTTCGGCCTTTTCCTTGTGCGTCGTGTACACGATCGCGCGACCGGTTTTATCGATCCGTCGCGTCAGTTCCAGCGCCGTGGTGACGGGGTGGGCAAACAGCTTGGTCAAAAGTTCGACCACGTAGTCGTAGGAATGCTCTTCGTCGTTGAGAATAACGACGTTATACGGCGGAAGCTTCTTGGTCCGGGTCTCGACCGCCGTTGACGATCGAGGCTCGGTTCTCGTGCTGACGATCGGCTCGGCGACGGCGTCCTCTGTCTCACTCATAGAAGATTCGCTCATCTTCGGTTTCCGGGGCGCGGTTGAACCTCAGTGACGAAAGCTCTACTATAACAGCTTACCTTCCACCGTCGAAGTGTTCGTTTCCTTGCCTTCCGTGATCATTCGACGTTTTTGCCCAAGGATTAGACGACAGATGCCCGAAATGAGCGCCGGGACCGCCCTGAGAAACTTGCAGCAAGCCCAGGCCGGACTAAAAAAGGCCCGGCAAGTCCTTCGACACGCCAAGGGTGATCCGCACGCCACCGCAGGGGTATTGAAAGTCGGTTGGGAGCTCCTGGGGAAGTCTCATAAGATCCTCGCCGAGATTCCTCTCACCGCGGCGACCGAGCCCGTCATGACCAAACAGCTCGCCGTCGAACGCTACTCCACCGCGCTTCTCGTCCGCCTGCGAAGGCTCTTGCGGAATGACGGTACCCCGGACGACGATGACGATGCGGCATTCGAAGACGCCTCCGACAATAACGAAATCTAACGCGTCTCGACTCCCCATCCCCTTCACCTTTCGAGTCTAGACGGATGTCCCGCCATCCCCGAATGCCCACGGCCCTAAACGTTCCTCCGATGGCGATCCCCGATCGAACGCTCGACCCGGCCGGGGATTTGCCGATCGTGGCCGTTCGCGCCGCGGGGAACCACCCGTTCGTTTATCGTAAGATGATCATCGGAGCCGCCGGGCCTGCGCGCGCGTCCGATGGCGACCTCGTGCGGGTTGTCGACCGTGATAACATCCCCATCGGTTTCGGCCTCTGGAATAGTCGTTCCCAGATCACTCTGCGATTGATCGCACCCGGCGTCGACGCACCCGGCTCCGCATTTTGGCGAGAGCGAATTGGAAGGGCCGTCGCCCTGCGTCGAACCATGCTTGGCCTGGATGAGGTAACGAACGCCTACCGCGTCCTTCACGCCGAAGGCGACGGGCTCTCCGGCCTGATCGTCGATCGCTACGACGACGTGCTTTCCGTCGAAATCTTTAGCCTGGGGATGTATCAACGGATCGGCCCTATTCTTCAAATTCTGAGAGAAGCCGTCGGTACAAAGCATTTCCGGGTCAACGTTGATGAACGGATCGCCCTCGCCGAAGATTTCGGCGGTCGACCGCTTGCCAGCCCGGGGCTTCCTCCTCGGGTAACCATCACCGAGAACGGTGTCCGGTTCCGGGTTCAGTTCGAGGGCGGCCACAAAACCGGCTTCTTCTGCGATCAGCGCGACAACCGACGGAAACTCGCGGGGTTTTGCGAAGGACGCTCGGTACTGGACGTCTGCTCTTACACGGGCGGGTTTGGCATTTACGCGCTGGTCAAAGGCAAAGCCAGCGAGGTCACTTGCATCGACCTCGACGAAAAGGCGATCGCCGTAGCGCGAGATAACGCCAACGCGAATCAAGTCCGGCCATCGCTCGTTCATGCCGACGCCTTCGGCTACATGCGGCAGATGATCGCCAACCAAAAAACTTATGGCGTCCTCGTACTCGATCCTCCCAAGCTCATCCCCGGCCGGCTCGACATCTCCGCGGGCAAGCGGAAGTATTTCGACCTCAACGTGCTGGCGATGGGATTAGTGGAACCGGGGGGCATCTTGTTGACATGTTCCTGCTCCGGACTTCTGCCGCCTGAGGAGTTCCTCTACTTGCTCCGCGCGGCAGCCCGAAAGGCGGGGCGCTCCGCGCAAATTCTGGCGGTCACCGGGGCCTCGCCCGATCACCCCGTCGGGCTAGATGCGCTTGAGGGTTCATACCTGAAGGCTGTCTGGCTTCGGATGGGCGACCGGATCGGCCCGCCGCCGGGACCATCCTCGGACGATTACATCGAGCCTCAAAATGAGCCGTTGCCCGAAGATTAGCGCGTTTCCAATCCCACCCCGATTGTCGTAAAATGAATTCCGACAATGGCGAGGCTCCGCTCGGATTTCGAGGCGACGTCGTGGCGAGTTTGACGGTGGAAAACTACGTGAAAGCCATCGCCCTCATCGGCGGCCGAGATCCCGCCGGAGATCGCGTCGGGACGGGCGAGTTGGCGTTCGCGCTTGGGGTTTCGCCCGGCACCGTCACGGGGATGCTCAAGACGCTTTCCGAAGCGAGCCTGGCGACTTACACCCCCTACGAAGGGGCACGCCTGACTCCTTCCGGACGACAGCTTGCCATGAAGGTGATCCGCCGCCACCGTTTGCTGGAACTGTTCTTGGTCCGGACCCTGAATATGTCGTGGGACGAGGTTCACGAAGAGGCCGAGCACATGGAGCACGCGGCCTCCGAACGCTTGATCGACCGAATCGACGACTTCCTCGGTCACCCGGCGGTCGACCCGCATGGCGACCCGATCCCCCGAGCCGATGGTTCCGTCGCCGAGATCGAGGGCATTCCCCTCTCGAAAATTCCTGCGGGAAGGCATTTTCGGGTCGTTCGCGTGGTCGATCAGGACCCTTCTTTTTTGCGATACCTGACCGAGTGTGGGCTCGACCTCAAGGCCGGCGGCGAACTTGTCGAGAACAGGCCCGAAGCCGGAGCCCTCGTCTTTCGGATTCGCGATCGGACGGTGGCGCTGGGACACACCGCGGCGGCCAAGGTGATTGTCGCGATGGAGGGGATCGGGGCGGGGTGAAAGGTCGGGAAAAGTGCACGGATTTACGACCGAAACACCTGTTCCCCAGCCTCGGCGGGCTCGCGACCGGGATGGAACGTACTAAGATCGATCCGAGGGGGGCGTCCGAGCACTAAGTCGGTCATCACTTCCGCGGTGGCCGGTGAGAGTTGAATCCCCGCACGCTTGTGGCCGGCGGCCACGAAGGCGTTTGCGAAGCCGGGGAGAGGGCCGATGTAGGGGCGAGTGTCGATGCTTCCGGGACGCAAGCCCGCCCAGGCTTTCTCGACTTCCGCAGCGGCCAGCGCCGGGCAGAGGCGAAACGCCTCGTCGATCAAGCCTCGCACCCCAAGGGCCGTCGTCCTCGTGTCGAATCCGACATCTTCCTCCGTCGAACCAATCAAAACATGCCCATCCTCGCGAGGGACGAGGTAATTGCTGCCGTGTTCGACAATCCTCTTCAAAATGGGTCGATCGCTCTTGAGCAAGACGATCTGTCCCCGGAGCGGAGGAGTGGGGGCCGAGATGCCGATCCGTTCTAGAAGCTCTCCCGTCCAGGCACCGGCCGAAACGACGACCTGCCCACAAGGAATTAGTCCTTCGGAGGTACGGACCCCGATGATTTGATGGCCGGACGTCTCGAAGCCTCGCACCCCCACCCCGGGCCGAAGTCTCGCCCCTCGTTTTGCGGCGGCGACGGCCAACGCCCGCACGTGGCGAGGGTTTCGCACCTGAGCGCGGTCGGGAAGGAAATAGGCAACCCTCAAGGCGTGATTCAACGCCGGTTCGACACGTCCAAACTCGGATGGAGCGAGCCGTTCGTAGACAATCCCTTCCGACTTCCAGCGCCCCGCCATCGAGCGAAGGTCATTCTCTTCCTCGACGGTGAACGCGACATCAACTCCTCCCGTTCGGCGGTAGCCGTTGTCGATCCCCGTCTCTTCCAAAAGTGCTTCGGACCAATCGGGATAGAGCACAGCGCTCCACGATCGCAGCTCCGCCGTGGGGTTTGTAAACAGCCGCTCCGTGTTCGCCGGAATCATCCCCGCCCCTGCCCACGACGCCTCGCGACCGACTCCGCCACGGTCCAGGACCGTTACCGCGATCGCTTCGCACGCGAGTCGATAGGCGATCGAGAGCCCGATCACACCGCCGCCGACAATCACCACGTCGGATCTCATGGAGTGCGGTCCAGCGCGTGCCGGGCTTGCCAGACCTTCGCGGGAAGTCTCAACATCTGACGTCCTTCGCCCGTGAGGATCAGGTCCGCGTCATCCCATGTGATCGCCTCGACCTGGCCATCACTCGGGCGAAACTTTTGGAGGAAGAGGGGCGTCCACGTCGCGTCTTTCGATCGCTCATAGACGCCGACCAAATCCGTCGCACAGACGGCCAGCCACTTGCCATCAGGTGTCAAGCTCGCGCCGGTGACCGGAGAGGTGAAACCGCGAAGGGTCGCCGTGAGCTTTGGCTTGGCGGGTTTCATCAGCGGTGCGGGGGGAGCAAAGGGGATGCTGAAAACCTCGGCGTCGCGACTGTCGAAGGTTTTGGAGACGATCAAGGCCCGGTCGCCATCGATCACCAGTCCTTCCGCGTCGAACCGATTCTCGCGCGACATGAGGTAGTAACAGGCGGTGATCACCTTGAGGGCGGGTGCCGTGTCAAGATTCGGGTCGGGTTCGTCGAGCATGTAAACGGCACGGAGCGGCAGTCGGCCCTCGTTGTTTCCGATCTCGCCGAGATAGAGATGGCCCGCGTTGTCGATGGCGATATCTTCCCAATCGACGTTCGGGATCTTCACCATGTACTCGCGGATCAAGCCGCCGTCGCGCCTGACGGCAAAGAGTCGCGGGGCGTTTCCAGAGTCATTGTGGACCCAAAAGACCCCGGGGTACTTGCGGCTCTTCACGATCCCCGATGCTTCCCCGATCGCGGGATGCTCAAGCCTGCCGACACGTTCCAACGTGACCGGTTTCGGACCATCGGCAACGAGCAAAGCCGCGAGTAACAAGAAGGACGTCAAGTTCACATTCCTCGGGGTCGGGTTCAAGGTGAAGCATCAAATCTAGCACAAAGGAGGCGTCGGAGGCCATCTTCGGAGTAATGGTCCAAGCGGATTGCGAATTCGCGTGGAAGAATGAAGAGGATTTATCAGCAAATTATATAAATGAACAATAATTATGAGTGAAATTACGATGATTTATAGGCCTCGTTGAGAAGACGATCGGCGAGGGTCTTGCTTGTAAAATCATGGGTGCGTGCATTGACTAACTTCACGATCGTCGACTGAGACGAAAACAATCAAACAGCGGGCAGGTCTTGCCGTGGCCCCCACTCGTTCCATGACCCGTCGTAGTTCGTCAAGCGTGGGAAGCCAAGGCGAAAAAGATTGAAGATGACAACGGTCGCGGCAACGCCACCATTGCAATAAGCGATGACCGGCTGCTCAGCCTTAAGACCGGCCGCGTTGATCCTGGAACGTATCTCTTCCAAGGGGCGAAATCCCCCTTCCTCTGCGAAGAATTGATCCCGCGTAAGATTTCGCGCGCCAGGAATGTGGCCCCCGCGCGGGCCTCGCTTTTTCGCGCCGGTGAATTGCGCCGCGTCACGCGCATCAATGAGCTGAAGGCCGGGTTCTCCCAAGCGATCGAGCACCTGTCGGGCCGTCGCGCGAAGCTCGGGGTGTGGTTTCGGATGAAAATCCGAGCGAGCCGGAAAGTTGTCCCCCGTCTCCGTCGGCCTCTCCTCATCAACCCAGCGATTCCAGCCGCCGTCGAGCACACTGACCTTGGTATGCCCGTAGACCGCTCACGGCGAACGTGGTGGGCGCGTCGAT
>JAYVYS010000116.1:0-2003 GCA_043784005.1 Isosphaeraceae bacterium | reverse complement strand
CCTGGACCGCCCGACTCGACGGACCCTCCGACCCATCGGCCGGCCAGCGTGTGTTCTTCAATTCCAAAGGTGCGGCGTGTTACCGCTGCCATCAAGTCGACGGTCGCGGCGGTCGCATCGGCCCGGACCTTTCCAAGACCGCCGCGACACTTTCGAAAGAGCGACTGATCGAATCGATCATCAATCCGAGCAAGGAAGTCGCGCCTCAGTTCGTCTCATGGCTGGTCGCTCGCAAGGACGGCACCCTCTTCACCGGCACCCTGCTCGACGAGAGTGCCTCAGGCGAGCAAACCTACGCGGACTCGAAAGGGGACCGGATCGTGGTGAAATCCGAAGCGATCGCGGACCGTCGCCCGCAAACCACCTCGATCATGCCGGCCGATCTCGCAAACACGATGACCACTCGGGAATTCCGCGACGTGATCGGGTATCTGCGCGGAGTGCGATGAGGTTTGAACCCTCCCTGAACTCCCAAGTTCTCACCGCGATGCACCGTACGCCTGACGAATTCCCGAGTGGTCATCCGACGTCAGCCCATCGGTCTTTTTCTTTTACCAGAGACAGGCCGCGCCTCCGACAGTGTCTGCTCGAAGTCGGAACGAAAGGAGGAAGGCCTCGAGACGTGCCAAGCCGGAGCGGCCCGGAACGCCGGGTTCGACACTCCCGCAGGCTCGCGTCGCCTTGACCATCGCCCTTCGCTGGCTTTAAAATCGAGGGAGCACCCGCGACATTCATTGATTCGCGTCGCGATCGTTTCGTTTGGCGTGATTTACGGAGTTATCCTCTCATGATGCGCTGGATCATTCTGGCAGGCCTCGTCGTGGTCTTGTCGGGGGTCGCGACGGTTGCCGTCACCTATCTTCCCGAACTCACGGCCTCCTCAAGCACCGGGCCGGCACCGGTCGGCCTGGGAACGCTGAGCAAGCCGAAGGGTCCGCAACCCAAGGCCGTCGTCGAGACTCCTTTGACCCACGAATTCGGGACCCTCTCTCAGCGGGTGACCGGCAAGCATAAGTGGAAAGTGGAGAACACCGGCAAGGGAACTCTCGAACTCTGGATGGTCTCCTCCACATGTTCGTGTACGCTGGCAAAGTTCAAGAACGGTGAAAAGGCGAGCGTCGCACCTGGCGAAAACACCGAGATCGAGCTCGAATTCGAGACCCGGGAAAACAGCGGAGAGTACGCGAAAGGGGCCACGATCGGCACAAGCGACCCCGATCTTCCCTCGTTTGACCTCCAGGTGCATGGCAAGGTCTATCCCGCCGTGATGACCTTGCCCCCCGACGGCGTGCTCAACTACATGAGCATCTCGAACGACAAAGATGATCACATCCTGCAAGCGGCCATCTTCTCCAAGGATCGGCCCGAGACCAAGATCATCAAGTTCAAGACTTCGAACGAAAAAGAAGTCGACGTGAAATACGAGCCGCTCTCGGCGGAAGACTGCAAGGACCTCGCCATTGATAAGGGAAGTAAGGTTCTCGTGAATGTCAAAGGGGGTCTTCCGCTGGGGAACTTCCGAGAAGAAATCATCCTCACGACCGACCATCCCAAACAACCCGAAGTTCGGCTCGTCGTTTCCGGTCAAATGTCCGGCCCGATCAACCTGATTCCCGGTAAGCTGAATATGCACCAAATCAATTCCACGACAGGTGGGCGCGGCGAACTGATGATCTCGGTGCGGAACAACCGCGAAACGAAGTTCGAGGTCGCCCATACCCCCAAGGGGATTCAAGCCGAAGTGATTCCCGTCGCGAATACCAGTAAAAAGGGTCTTTATCGCCTGGTGCTGACCGTACCACCCAACATGCCCTCTCAGAATGTCGAAGACGAGATACTGATCAAGACCGACCATCCCAAAGCGATCGAGCTGATTGTGCCGATCAGCCTCTGGATTCAAGACGGCGGCGTGCAATGAGACCAACACGTTTCTACGGCGAAACGACGTTGATCCTGATTTTCTCCTAGGGTGGAGTCGAGTCTTCGAGGCTCACCACTCATTG
>JAYVYS010000115.1:0-3058 GCA_043784005.1 Isosphaeraceae bacterium | reverse complement strand
CGACGGATTCCGACTCACGGAGAGCGAGCCGCCGCGAAGGTCGAGCCAAACACCATCGCCAGACGGCCGGGCGTCAGCGATCACCTCTCCGGATGCATCGACCTCGAAAATTTCCCCTCCGACCATTCCGCCAATGATCGCCCCACCACTCGGGACGGCCGCGATGGCCGGTGATGCGCGAGGCAGCGGGATTGTCCAGGCGGTCGCGCCGTCGAGCGTGAGCTTCGTGAGCGCGTTCGCGCCTCCGCTCGAATATCCTCCGTAGACTGTTGTGCTGGGCTGCGGCCCGAGCCGAGGGTCGATGTACTCGACGTACACACCGTCCGCGCCGATGTCGAGGGCCACCGTCGTCGCGGGGAGGTCGACGGGGCGTCCGGCTTTGCCCCAATCAAACACCGGATTGCCGACGCTATCGAAACCCTGGAGTGGCATCGAGAGGAGCACCGGAGTGCCCGAGGCCCCTTTAGTCCAGGCGTAGACGCTCCCAGACGGATCGACCGTCAGTTTGGTGGATGCGTCGATGGTCACTCCGGAATCTTGAATTTGGGAATCACGGGGGATACCGTCACGCCGGCTATCGGACCAGCTCCAGCCGTGCCCATCGACCAGGCCCGAGACACCGACGATCGCTGACGGATGGAGCTCACCGCCCGCACCCACGGTGAAGAAAATCAATCGGGAGCCGCCGCCGGTGGACATGACCAAGAAATCTTTCCCGCCGAGCTGGATGAAGCGGGTGGAGGATGCCGGACCGGGATCGCCCAGGCCGGACCACCGATTCGTCTTGAAGCCGGCATACGCCGCGCTCCCGGAATAGGTCCAAACGCCAGCGCTGGAGAGTTGGTAACGATGGAGAGATGTCGAATAGAGGGTCGTCGGGTCAGACGCGCTGTAGGCCCCCGCCACGGATTCGTATTCGTAACCCCCCGTGACCCAAAGGCTGGTACCGGTAGGAGACCACTTCTCGACCTGCGCGCCGGGAACGAGGCCGGGTGCGATCGTATTCTGCACGGTGTAAACATTGCCCTGCGCGTCGGCCGCGACGCCGCGGAGATCCCAGAAAGTGTTGCGACCGTCGTCTGAACCGTAGGTTGCGGGACGGCCGATCGTGACGGGATTAGCGGCGTCGGTCAGTGACGTGCCCGCGATGGTGTAGACGACCACGTGCCCCGCCCCACGATCCGCGATGTACAGCGTGTTCGCCACGATGGCCAGTCCTGACACCTCGCGCAACCCGGCGGCTTCAGTCACATCTCGGAGGAACTTACCGCTGGAATCGTAGACCGAGACGACGTAGGCCCCGGCGTTGCCATGCGCGACCCAGGCATTACCGGCGGAGTCCAGAGCGATGCCGGTTGGATGCTCGATCGGGAACGGCGTGCCGACCTGCAAACCCGTCACTTTGTCATAACGGCGGATCAAGCCGTTGTCGTAATCCGTGAGCCAGAGCACGCCGCTGCTCGGGTCGTTCGGGTTTGAGACAGCTACGCCCCGGATCGCCAGGTAGTTCGAATCATTCTTCAAAACACTCAGATAGGTGTAGCCGTTCGTGGTGACAACAGCGCTTCCGTCCGGGTTTAACTGCCCCAACGCGGTGAAGCCGATCGCCTGGTTCTTGTCCGACAAGCGAATCTTGATGATGGCCTGCTCGCCCGACCAATTCCATGTCGAGGCCGCGACGTACAGATAACCAGAATCGGCCGCGACGGCCATTCCGGCGTGATAGTTGAACAGATAGCGCGAGTTGGTCGCGTCAACTGACCCGTCGCCATTCAGTTGCTTGACGAACCCGCCTCCCGACGTGTCACCGCCAGTGATGGCTGTCCAGACCTTCGTGCCGTCCGGGCTGACCGCGACACCCCAGACTCCCAGCGCGCTGATCGAGGCGTTGGGATCGGTCGGATTGATTGAGGCATTAGCCAGGGCCGACCGCGCGACATCCACCGATGCGGACGTGACTCGAAATTGATACGGCGCGGGATGCGCGGAGGGATCGGGCGTGTTCCCGAAATCGTCCAGCCCGTCCCAGGAAAACGCATGGGTTCCCGCCGACAGGGGATTGGCTTGCCAGAGCGTGCGAAGAAGTTGGTTATGGGCGTCGAATACCGCACCCGTCGTCATCTGGGCCGAGTCAAGTGAAAAGGAACCCGCGTAGGGAAGGGCTGTTGCCGTCGCGCCCGAACTCGTGTTCCAGCTCCAATTCAGAATGTCCTGGACGGAGCGACCTTTACCGTAAACGTAGGCGGGGCCGCCATCGTTGGAAGGGCTGCCCGTGCTCCCGGTGAAGCCTGCGTACGCCATCGTGCCATCGACGTCGCGAAGCTGAAATGTAGATTGAATATTGATCTTGTTGTAAGTGTAAGACCAAAGGGCACCGGTTTGGAGATCGGTCAGCGTCTCCGAGATGTGACCCGTGGACGTCCCTGCGGATGCGGTGTAGGCGATGGTCGCCTGGATCGTGTGACCGCTCTTGAAGTCGATGAGTGTTTTGGGAACCGAAATCTCCGTGTTGTCGGAGAATCCCGGCACCGTGCCGATGTAGAGGCCAGTGGCGTTATCGCTTTGTTCGCCACCGCTCCAACCTGGCCAAGGGCTGGTGTTCTCAGCGTCGAACTTGATCGCGATGTGCGGACCCGTCGTGAGCCCGAGCGCGTCCTGATGGTCGCGCTGGAGTTCAGTGATGTTGCCGGTGTTCTGAATGTCGAATGTGAAGCCCTCCCCCATGGGGGTCGAGCCGCTTGGCGTCATGCGGAACTGGAACGTCGTCGAGAAGTCGCCCGAGACATCGACGGGCGCGCGATAAAAAGCGCTCGCATTCTGGTTCAAACCGCCATCGGTCAGCCGCAAGTTCGATCCGGAGAGTGCGGCCGCGCCGTTGAGTTGAAGGGAGGCAGGCGTGAAGCCGCTACCGAATAGCGGGGTAATTTCATTGAGCCCGCCCGCCATCAAGGCGCGGGATTCCAGCCGGTCGAACGCGCAAAGCGAACGCTGGCGCGATCTGAAAAATGATCGTACCACGTGAGTGTTTATTCCCGTCGGCTATGTCGGATGTGGCCCC